>DAIRTY010000085.1:0-7772 GCA_036803645.1 Acidobacteriaceae bacterium
CTGGTGGTGCCCATCGACAAGGAGGCTCCCAAGGGGCGGCTGATCCTGCCCCAGGTGCAGGCGATCCGCGACCTGCTGGACAGCGACGCGCTGTGCATTGTGGTGAAGGAGCGCGAGCTGCGCACGGCTCTGGAGCGGCTGAAGACTCCGCCCAGGCTGGTGGTCACGGACTCGCAGGCATTTCTGAAGGTTGCAGCGGACACGCCGGAGGAGATTCCACTGACCAGCTTTTCGATTCTGATGGCGCGCTTCAAGGGCGACCTGACGGCTCAGGTGGAGGGGACGCTGGCCATCGAGCGGCTGCGCAGCGGGGACCGGGTGCTGATCGCCGAGGCATGCACGCATCACCCTATTGGCGAGGACATTGGGCGGGTGAAGATCCCGCGCTGGCTAACACAATATACCGGGGTGAAGCTGGAGTTTGAGACGGTGCAGGGGCGCGACTTTCCCGCGGACCTGAGCAGCTACAAGCTGGTGGTCCACTGCGGCGCGTGCATGTGGAACCGGCGGCAGATGCTGTGCCGGATTTTGCAATGCCAGCACGCGGGAGTCGCCATCACGAACTATGGGTTGACGATTGCGTACAGCCTGGGCATCTTTGCGCGGGCGCTGGAGCCGTTTCCCGCGGCGCTGGCGCGCTATCGGGCGCTGGCTGGAAGTGCTGCGCGCTGAGGGCGCAGAGGCGATAGGCCGATAATCGGGCTGCCATGGGCAGAGTAATTCGGTGAAACAACGGAATTACGCCACAAATTGATAGTTTGCGCGATATTCGCAACACGCAAATTTAAATAAGTAGTATGACGGCCATCACATACACGCCTATAGCCCATTGATAAAGTACTGCTCAGTCGCTTGCTGTTTCCAACAGGGGTGGCGCCTGGAGTCATGGGAGTAGTTCGCGGGGAAGAGCCTTCAATGCGGCGCTCTGTCCCGTGATCGGACCGAGACTTGGCAGGTCGCCGCGTCGGAGATCCTCCCCTGGGGCGCAAGGCCTGGAAAGCGCGGCGGACGAGGAACGATGAGCACACCAATTGATGTGGCAACGACAGTGAAGATAGCGGCACCCAAGGCCGCGGCAGACCCCAAAGACGAGATCACCCTTATCGCAAACAAGTGGAAGAACAAGCGGGGCAGCCTGATCATGGCGCTGCACGACCTGCAAAGCAGGGTTGGCTATGTGCCGCGCGAATCGGCCATGAGGCTGGGGCGCGAGATGGGCGTGCCCCTGGCGCGCATCTATGAAGTGGTCACCTTCTACAACTATTTCAAGCTGGAGGCACCGGGCAAGTACGTCATCTCGGTGTGCCTGGGCACGGCGTGCCACATCAAGGGATCGGCCGAACTGCTGGCCGGGATGGAAAAGGAATTGAACGTCCATGAAGGCCAGAGCACGCCGGACAAGGAGTATCACCTGCAGGCCGTTCGCTGCCTGGGCTGTTGCGGTCTGGCGCCCCTGGTTTCGGTGAATGGCAAGGTCTACGCCAAGCTGAAGACCAATGACAGCCATCATGTGATCGAGCGCATCCAGATCGACAAGCCCATGGCCGAAGCCGACCATGAATCTCTCGCCGAATAAACACCCGCCAGCGTGAGTTTTTTCAATCGAACCGATCGAACCACAGGAAGATTATGAAACCTGAAGAACTTGAAGTAAAAGCGGCCGCGGAGCTTGCCAAGCAGCAAGCGTTCGATGTGCGCCTGTTCACATGCTCGAGCAGAGGCTGTCAATCGTCCGAGGCCCTGGGTGTCATCACCGGGCTCAAGGCGGAGCTGAAGGCCAGACAGCTCGAATCCAGAGTACAGGTAAACGGCAGTGGATGCATGGGGCTTTGCAGCAAGGGCCCGCTGGTGCGCATGACCTCGAAAGCGCAGAAGGACATCCTCTTCTCCGAGATCAAGCCGGAGATGGCGGGTATGATCGTCGACCAGGTTGTAGTGCCGGTGCTGGAGGGCAAGAAGATCGAGAAGCCGGGCGGCGATCTGGAACGCCACACTCTGGACCTGAGCGATCCGTTCTTCGCCATGCAGGTGTACTCGGTGCTGGAGAACAACGGCAAGATGGATCCGGAGAAGCTGGACGACTACATTGCGCGCGACGGCTACAAGGGGCTGCGCAAGGCGCTGACGATGAGCGCCGAGGAGATATGCAAGGAGATGCTGGCCAGTGGCTTGCGCGGGCGCGGCGGCGCGGGGTTCCCGACCGGGCTGAAGTGGGACCTGACGCGCAAGGTGGAGTCGGAGGTGAAGTACATCATCTGCAACGGCGACGAGGGCGATCCCGGCGCGTTTATGGATGGATCGGTGCTGGAGGGCGATCCTCACGCGGTGATCGAGGGCATGTTGATTGCAGCGCGCGCCATGAACGCAACCAATGGCGTCTTCTACATTCGCGCCGAGTATCCGCTAGCCGTGGAGCGGGTGGAGAAGGCACTGCGCCAGGCGCGCGCCGCCGGACTGATCGGCAAGAACGTACTCGATTCCGGCTGGGCCTTCGACTTTGAGATTCGCCTCGGCGCCGGAGCGTTTGTGTGCGGCGAAGAGACGGCTCTGATCGCGTCGATCGAGGGCAAGCGCGGCACGCCGCGTCCGCGTCCGCCGTTCCCCGCGGTGAAGGGGCTGTGGGACCAGCCGAGCTGCATCAACAACGTGGAGACGCTGGCCAACGTGCCCATCATCCTGCAGAAGGGCGCGCAGTGGTTCGCATCGCGCGGCACGGAGAAGTCCAAGGGGACGAAGCTGTTCGCGCTGACCGGCAAGAGCAAGAACAATGGGCTGGTCGAGGTGCCGATGGGCATGACGCTGCGCGATGTGATCGAAAAGATCGGCGGCGGCACGGACAGTGGCCTTAAAATCAAGGCGATCCAGACCGGCGGGCCCTCGGGCGGCATGATTCCCGAGCACCAGTTCGACACACCGGTGAGCTACGAGAACCTGCAGCAGCTTGGGTCCATGATGGGCTCCGGCGGCATGATCGTGATCGACGAGCACGACAGCGTGGTGGAGCTGGCCCAGTTCTATCTGGACTTCTGCGTCGATGAGTCCTGCGGCAAGTGCGCTCCCTGCCGGATCGGGGGGACGCAGATGCTTCATCTGCTGAACAAGATCGTAGACGGCAAGGGGACTGCGGAGGACATCAAGACGATCCGCAAGGTTGCCAAGGCGATGCAGAAGGCATCGCTCTGCGCGCTGGGCCAGACCGCGCCCAATCCAACGCTCTCCGCCATTCGTCATTTTGAGCATGAGTTCACCGAGCGGCTGCTGCCGGTCGCCACCACTAAAGCCTGACCACTACGGATCGAGAAAAAGCCGCCATGAGCAATACAATTCACGCCACGATCAACGGGTTGCCCGTCGCAGTCACCAAGGGCACCACCATCCTGGACGCCGCGCGCCAGGTCCATGTACGCATTCCGACGCTGTGCAAGCATCCCGATCTGGATGCCACGGGGGCCTGCGGAATCTGCATAGTGCAGATTAAGAACAACGGCAAGATGCTGCGCGCCTGTTGCACGGCCGTCGAAGACAAGATGGAGGTCCTTACGGAGACGCCGGAGATCGTCGATGTGCGGCGTTCGGTGCTGGAACTCATTCTGTCGCGGCACCCCAACGAGTGCCTGACCTGCCTGCGCAACCAGAACTGCGAGCTGCAAACCCTGGCCGCCGACTTCGGGCTGACGTGGGCGGGGCTGGACAGCATCGTCCCGGAACACCCGATCGACGACTCGACGCACAGCATTGTGCTGGACTCGCGCAAGTGCATCACCTGCGGACGCTGCATCCAAGTGTGCCAGGAGGACCAGAACGTGTGGGCGCTGAGCTTCCTCAATCGCGGATTTGAGACACGCATCGCCGCCGCCGGAGACATTCCACTGTGGGACTCGCCCTGCGTGCGTTGCGGCCAGTGCTCCGCGCACTGCCCAACAGGGGCCATCGTGGAGTACGACGAGTCGGTGAAGGTGTGGGAGAAGCTGGAGGACCCGGATGCTTACTGCGTGGTGCAGATTGCGCCCGCGGTACGCGTGGCCGTGGGCGAGGCCTTCGGATTCCCGGTGGGCGCGAACCTGACCGGCAAGATCTACGCCGCGCTTCGCCGCATGGGCTTCAAGGCTGTCTTCGACACCAACTTCGGCGCCGACCTGACCATCATCGAAGAGGCCACCGAGTTCAAATCGCGCCTGCTGGAAGGCAAGGGCGTGCTGCCACTGATCACAAGCTGCTGCCCCGGCTGGGTTAACTTCATGGAGAAGTTCCACGGCGATATGATCCAGCACTTCTCCAGTTGCAAGTCGCCGCACGCCATGGTTGGCGCGCTCACCAAGACTTACTACGCGCAGAAGCAGGGGATCGATCCGGCCAAGATCTTCATGGTCTCCATCATGCCTTGCACGGCGAAGAAGTCGGAGATCATCCGCAGCAAGGAGATGTACTCCTCCGGCTATCAGGATGTGGATGTGTCGATCACCACGCGCGAGTTTGCGCGCATGATCAAGCAGTCCGGCATCGACTTCGTGACCATTCCCAACGAGCCGTGCGATCACATCCTGGGCATGTACACGGGCGCGGCGACGATCTTCGGCGCGACCGGCGGCGTGATGGAGGCTGCGCTGCGCACGGCGTACTTCTATGTTACCGGCGCGGACGCTCCCAAGGTCGACTTCCAGGCGACGCGCGGGTTGACCGGGGTCAAGGAGGCCTCCATCGATGTGGCCGGCACGACCGTTCGTATCGCCGTGGCCCATGGACTGGCCAACGTCGAGCAGGTGATCGACAAGATCCGCGCAGCCAAGGAAGCGGGCGAGGAGCCACCGTACCACTTCGTCGAGGTGATGGCCTGCCCCGGCGGGTGCGTTGGCGGAGGCGGACAGCCCTACGGAGCAACCAACGAACTGCGCATCAAGCGGGCGGCTGGACTCTACAGCGAGGACTTCGCCGACCAGTTGCGCTGCTCCCACCACAACCCATACATCAAGCAGTTGTACGACGAGTTCCTGGACGCGCCGGCCAGCCATAAGGCCGAGGAGTTGCTGCACACCGGCTACCAGGTTCTGCCCGAGTATAAGCGGTAGGATACGGCAGCCAATACGCACTCCCAGACACCCTCTGCCCAAACGGGCAGAGGGTGTCTCGCGTTGAGAGGCATGAGATGAGAGAGGAACGAGTAAACCGGCCCATGCAATTCATCCAACACAGGACCGGATAGAAACAGTTATTTAATTTGGTGCGAGTCCTATTGGCCGCGGGGCTCGTCTATGGATTGGTTGCCTTCAACATGGAATCGATTGCCGCCGCCGCGGAAATCTTCTCCGTGGCGTGGTCTGTTGGGAGCGGGCCTGAGCGTGGCAACGGCGAGTGTTGAGGACGGTGCGATTTGCCTCATATACGGTGCAAGCGCCAAATTTCACGAAGAGAGTGATCCCTGTCACTGGTCAGGGCAGGTCTGCAACCGTTACAATCGTGAAGACTAGAGAAAACCCAATTCCGCGTTTTTTGCATCTCAACTACGCGCCTCATTGAAGGAGACTCACCGCGCCATGAAATTGACTGCACGAATTTCCGTTTCAGTAGCACTGCTGGTGTTGCTTGGAACATCGACCGGTTGCGACAAGTTGAAGTCGCGCGACCAGATTAACAAGGGGGTTGCGGCATTCAAGAACGCCCAGTATGAGGAGGCGGTGAGCAACTTTCAGACTGCGGTGAGGCTCGACCCTACCTCTGAAAACGCCAAGCTGTACCTGGCCACGTCGTACGCCTACCAGGTGGTTCCGAACCTGTTGACTCCGGAGAACCTTGCTTTCGCGCAGAAGGCGCTGGACGGGTTCAATGCCGTGCTGGCAAAGGACCCGACCGACCTGACGGCCCTGAAGCAGGTGGCGTCGATCAATCGCAACATCCAGAAGTTCGATGAGGCCAAGGCTTACGAGTTGAAGGTCATCAAGGTGGCGCCGGACGATCCGGAGGCCTACTACATCGTCGGATTCGTGGACTGGACTCTGTCATACAAGAATGCTGTCGCGGTCCTTGCAGCGGATGGGTTGACCGACGATGGCTCGGGCAATAAGAAGATGACCAAGGGCGCATGCGCGAAGATGCAGGCGGCCAATACGGCTTTGACAAGTGAGGGCCTTCAATTCCTGAACAAGGCGGTCGATCTGAACCCGACCTACGACGATGCCATGCAGTACATCCAGCTCACATACCGCCGCAAGGCCGACCTGGAGTGCGGCAATGAGCCGGCGCGCAAGGCTGATATGTCCCAGGTGGACTTATGGTCCAATAAAGCCATGGGCGCGCGCAAGGCGAACGAGTTGAAGAAGGAACAGAAGGCGGGCGGCGGAGTCACGATGTGACAAACCGTTTGCTGCAAGCAGCAGGAAAGGCCTCCCGGAAAAGTGCGGGAGGCTTTTCTGTCTGTGCCTGTCGCGGAAAGGATTCTCTGGGCTTGCGGACTGGTTGCAGGCTACAATCCGAAAGCAGTCAATGCAAACGGAGGGACGCAATGGATGAGGTCGGGGTTGTGGTGGATGGGCCGCGCGGCCTGAGCCAGATGGAACGGGTGGTAGACACGTTTGTCGCGCCAACGGAGACGTTCAAGGACATTCTGCGCAGCAGCTCGTGGTGGCTGCCGTATGTGCTGATGGCGGCGGCGGCGCTGTGCGTAACGGTCGCCATCCAGCACCAGGTGGGCTGGCAGCAGGTGGTGGAGACGCAGATCCAGATGAGCCCAAGCCAGCAGAGCCAACTGGCCAGCCTGACGCCCGCGCAGCAGGCGAAGCAGATGCACGGGATGGTCCTCGGCTACCAGATTACGTCGTACATGTATCCGTTGCTTGTGCTGGCGTTCTCGGCCCTGGCAGCGCTGCTGCTATGGGCGTCGTTCAACTTCGGCCTGGGAGCTCGGGCGAAGTATGGACAGATGTTCTGCCTGTGGATGTACTGTTCCCTGCCCCACCTGCTGGCGGCCCTGATCGCCGTGCTGAGGCTCTGCTTCGGCGGGAGTGCGGAGAGCTTCGACCTGAAGTATCCGGCGGGAACCAACCTCGGCTACTACTTCGCCGATGCGTCGCCGTGGCTGCGCACGCTGCTAGCCTCGTTCGACGCGGTGGGGATCTGGTCGCTGGTTCTGCTGGTGATGGGCGGCGCAATTGTGGCGAAGGTGAAATGGGGTCAGGCGGCGGCAGTGGTGGTCGGCTGGTGGCTGCTGATCGTGCTGGTGAGCGTGGCCGCGACGGCGGCGTTCAGCTAGACAAAGGCTTAACACCGATTTGCACCGATGAAACCGATTCAAGAGCCAGAGCTTGACTGAGGATTTGCACGGATTCAGCGATGTAGTATCCCGCGAGTGAAGGACCGAAAAAAATGCGGGGATTCTTCGCTACGCCCAGAAAGACAACAAGAACAGGCGACGGTGAACTGCGCTGGCGCTCTACTCGATCCAGCGGCGGAAGACGAGTGAGCCGTTGGTGCCTCCGAAGCCGAATGAGTTGGAGAGGGCGTAGTCGATCCTGGCGGGCTGGGGCTTGAGCGGGACGTAGTTCAGGCGGCAGACGGGATCGACCTGGTCAAGGTTCATGGTGGGCGGGGCGATCTGGTTGAGCATGGCCATGATGGTGATGCCGGCTTCCAGGCCTCCGGCGCCACCCAGCAGGTGGCCGGTCATGGATTTGGTGGAACTGACCAGCAGGGTGTGGTTGAGCGCGCGCTCGCCGAAGACGTTTTCAATGGCCTTGGATTCGAGCGAGTCGCCAACCGGCGTTCCGGTGGCGTGGGCGTTG
>DAIRTY010000086.1:0-7733 GCA_036803645.1 Acidobacteriaceae bacterium
GGTACATGTCGTCGACCTTAAAGCTGATGGCGGAGATGAGGTCCGGCTCGGAGAAGAGGCGCTGCGCGTCGGCAAGGCGGATGAAGGCGTAGCTGGAGTCGTACTGGTAGAAGCCAGAGTTGAAGACGCCGGCTACGGTGTAGCGCTGGTACTTGGGGACGAGGCCGAGCGGGGTGAGTTCACCCTGCGGGCTGGTGACGAGGATGGTGTCGCCGACCTCGGCTCCGATGGTCTGGGCGAGGTCCTGGCCGATGACGATGGGAGGAACGGATTGCGCGGTCGCTGCGTCGCTGGTGGCGGGCTGCGGATTCAGTGGCTCCGCGCTGCCCTGCTGGATGGTTTGCAGGAGGTCGGAGACGGTGCGCTGGTCGGCGGGAACGATGCCGTCGATGAGCGCGCCGGCGCTCTTGGCATTGCGCGAGATGAGGACCTCTTCGTAGAGGCCGGGAGCGGCGGCGGTGACGTGGGGCAGGGCGCGCAGGCGATTCAGCAGAGGACGCCAGTCGCGGATGCCATCGCCAGAGACGCGCATCAGCAGGACGTGCGCAGTGGAGCCGACGAGGCGCTGCTGCAGGTCGCGGCGCATTCCGTTGGTGATGGCGAGAGCGATGATGAGCGAGGCCACGCCCGCAGCGACGCCGATGACGGAGATGGCGGTGATGACGCCGACCACGGCCTGTCGCCGCTTGGCCCGCAGATACCGCGCCGCAATGAAGAGTTCAAAACGCATCCGTACCTAGCGTACTATCAAGCCGCGATGAGACGCGCGAATGGTTGCAGCAGATGCAAGGAGTTGCCGATGCAAAGAAAAGAGGCGGAGCCGAAGCTTCACCCCATTTCCTGCCCATGACCCATATTTCTTAACACTTTGAGCGAAATACGGGGATTCTTCCCCTTCGGCAAGCTCAGGGTCAGGATGACAATTCATTTACCTCAACAGGAATTTTGAAAGAGCTTTAAAGTCACGCTCATTTACAGCAGGGACTCATGCAGGGGTAATGGAGTAGTTACTGCGCACTTAGTTAGTATTGTGGCAAGGACGATTGTCCAGGGTTGCTTCGCCGAATGGTGCATTATAGAGAGGCTTATGGAAGATCTGGAATCAAAGTTGGACGAACGCGGCGCAGCGGGCGGAGGCAATCCGCCGCGGGAAGGCGCGCCCGCGGAGGCGGTGCGGAGCGAGCAGGAAGGGCTGAACGCCGAGGAGGCTGCCGAGGCGCAGGAGACGGTCGAGGAGTTCATGGCCGTGGCCGCGCAGCAGAATGTGGCGGCCAATGAGGCTGTGCCGGAGCGGCGCAATCATCCGGGGCCCTACATTGCCTTCGACCATGTCTCCATCTCTTTCGATGAGCTGGTGGTGCTGGATGACGTGAGCTTCTCCGTTCTGCCCGGCGAGACGCTGTGCATTCTGGGACGCTCCGGGGTGGGGAAGTCTGTTGCGTTGAAGATCCTGATGGGCTTCCTAAAGCCGGACACGGGACGCGTGCTGGTGGCCGGCGAGGACATCTCGCAGTTCAGCGAGCGGGAGCTGCAGGCGGTGCGGCGCAAGGTCACGATGGTCTTTCAGAACGGAGCGCTGTTCGATTCCATCAGCGTGGGCGAGAACGTGGCGTTTCCGCTGCGCGAGCGGGGCGACATGGCTGAGGACCAGATCCAGCAGATTGTGCGGGGGATGCTGGAGATGGTTGGCGTGGCCGGGATGGAGGAGATGCTGCCGAGCGATCTCTCGACCGGGATGAAGCGCTCGGTGGCCATTGCGCGCGCGCTGGCCAGCCAGCCCGAGGCCATCCTCTACGACGAGCCGACCACGATGGTGGACCCACTGATGGGGCATCTACTGGGCGAGTTGATTGAACGCCTCAAGACACAACTGCATTTGACCAGCATCGTGGTGACCCATGACATGCGATTTGCGAGCAAGCTGGCCGACCGGATTGTATTTCTCCATCAAGGGAAGGCACGCTTCTTCGGCACGGTGGAGATGATGGATAGAAGCGATGACCCCGTACTTAAGGAATTTCTAACTCTAGACGAGCTTGTTCTGCCCATATAGGGATACAACTTATGAGCCATGGTTTACCAGAAATTGATGCAAAGGCGGTTGATTTTTCTTTTTATTTTCAGTATCCTGAGAAGAACAAGGATGACGCGCGGGGGCCTTGGCGTATTACTCCGATGTAGCAATATAGGACATTGATTTGTGTTTAAATATGTCCTACCCAGAGAGTAGGGTGAACATTAGCATTTTGTAAGCTGAGTTGGGCCTATCGGCATGGGATGCTTTTGACGCGTGAAGATGCGCGTTGTTGGAGTGAGAGCAGTTGGCTATGGCAACACCTGATTACTTGAACCAGGCAGTTCTTCCAGGACGGAGTTGGACAGTGACGGATGGAAGTCCATCTGTGCGCGCAGGGATATTTCAACGTCCCTCGGTCAACAGCCTGATCTGGGCTGTGCTCGACTTCACGACCGTGGCGATCGCCATGCTGATTGCGCTGCGTGTTCGCGACAGAGTACCCGCCGGGATGGCTATCATCATGCAGTATGCATACCTGCTGCATATTGCGTCGCCGTACCTGCTGGCTTTTGTCGCATGGTTTGGTGTGCTGCTGATTGTGATTGCGCGGTCGTACGGGCTCTATGAGCCCATTCTGAACCGCAGCGGGCTGCACGAGCAGCGCTTGACGGTGCAGGCGGCGCTGACCTCCGGGCTACTGCTATGCGGCACGCTATACCTGGCGCGCGCCGAGATGGTCTCGCGGATGGTTGTTGTGCTGACTGTGATCTTCACCACGGTGCTTCTTTGTATACGGCGCGCCATATGGCGCTCGATGGTGTACCGGCGTTATCGCGAGGGCCTGGAGACACGCAATGTACTGATCGTGGGCTCGGGCCGCGTCGCCCACGCGCTGCGCAACCATCTGGAGAGCCTGCACCACCTCGGATTCCGCTTCAAGGGTTTTGTTTCGCTCAGCCGGCAGGAGGCTGAATCCGGCGATGCGGACGTGATCGGCGATGTGCGCAACTGCCTTTCGCTGGCCCGCTCGCTATTTGTCGATGAGATATTCTTCTCTGAGCCCGCGGAGAAACAACTGGTGATCGGCATTGTGGAAGAGGCGCGCGGGTACGGCATCGACGTTCGCGTTGTGCCCGACCTCTACGACGGCCTGGCATGGGCGGCTCCGGTGGAGTACATCGGACAGTTTCCCACCATTCCGCTGAACCGCCGGGAACTGCCGATCGGGTCCTATCTGGTGAAGCGCGCGTTCGATGTGACGTGCGCTGCCCTGGCCATGATTCTTGGATTGCCTTTCACATTGCTTCTGGTGGCTGCCATCAAGCTAGACTCAGCCGGCCCCGTCTTCTACCGCGCGCAACGGATTGGACGCAAGGGCCGCACCTTTACCTGCTACAAGTTCCGCACTATGTGCGTCAATGCGGACAAACTACAGGAAGACCTCAACCACAGGAACGAGCGCGACGGCATCCTCTTCAAGATCGCCGACGATCCCCGCATCACGCGCGTCGGGCGCTTTCTGCGCAAGTATTCGCTTGCCGAACTGCCGCAGTTCTACAACGTGCTGCGCAGCGAGATGAGCATGGTGGGCCCGCGTCCGCCGATGGGCTCCGAGGTGGCGCAGTACGACCTCTCACACCTGAGGCGGCTTGAGGTGCTGCCCGGAATGACCGGCCTTTGGCAGGTTGAGGCGCGCCAGGACCCCTCGTTCGACAGCTACATCTCACTGGACACCGCGTACGTCGAGAACTGGAGCCTGTGGCTCGACGTGAAGATACTGGTGCGCACCGTCGGCGTCGTCCTGAGCGGCACCGGCACATAGAACCGTTGACCGTTGACCGTTTTCGATAGAGGCGGTCGTGCTGTTTCGTTCTTCCGAACAACGGAGAACGAACAACGGAGAACGAACTCTCCGGTAGACTTGTACTCGTGAAGATCGCACTCGCACAGATCAACCCGACGGTTGGGGACTTTGCCGGAAACGCTCGGCTGGTTCTCGACTTTGCTGCGCGCGCCGGGGAGGCTGGAGTGGAGCTGGCGGTATTTCCTGAGCTCTGCGTCTGCGGATACCCGCCGGCCGACCTGCTGGAGAAGAGGTCGTTTCTGGAGCGCGCGCGCGAGGCCCTGGACGAGATTGCAGCCCACACCACCCGCGGGCCGGCGATTCTCTGCGGTGCCGTTCTGGCCACCGGACCGGTGGATGGCAGGCCATACGAAGGCAAGCACGCGCGCAATGTTGCCGCGCTGCTGACGGGCGGGCGAGTCAGCTTCGTGCAGCAAAAGATGTTGTTGCCTTTCTACGACATCTTCGACGAGCAGCGCTACTTTGAGCCTGCCACGGAGCAGACACTGACCGTGCTGAATGGGCAGCCGCTGGCTATCACCATCTGCGAGGACGCGTGGAACGACAAGGGTTTCTGGGAGCGACGCCTCTACCCGGTGGACCCGATCGACGAGTTGATGCATCAGTGGCGCACGCTTCCCGATCCGCTGGCCGTACATCCGCGCGTGGTGCTGAACATCTCGGCCTCGCCCTTCTGGTGCGGCAAGCCGCTACTGCGGCGCAATATGCTCTCCGTGCTGGCTCGCCGGCACAACGCGATAGTGGCGATGGTGAACCAGGTTGGGGGAAACGACTCGCTGGTCTTCGACGGATCGTCGATCGTGCTTGCTGCCAATGGCGAGGTTGTGGCGCAGGCCGCATCCTTCCGCGAAGACCTGATTGTCTTCGATACGGACGACTTGCAGCCGATGGCAGCGAAGCTGGCGCCGACCGAAGCCACCTCTGTTTCCGTTTCCAATCCTGGGGCAGGCGAATGCGGCGACACGGCAGACACCTGGAACGCTCTTGTGCTGGGCACGCGCGACTACGTGCGCAAGTGCGGATTTTCGAAGGCGCTTGTGGGACTCTCGGGGGGCATCGACTCGGCGCTGGTGGCGGCCATCGCGGTGGAGGCGCTGGGCGCGGAGAACGTTCTTGGAGTGGGAATGCCCAGCGAGTTTTCTTCGACCGGCTCGATCGACGACGCGCGCGCGCTGACGGTGAACCTGGGCATCCGCTACGAGCTGGTCGCCATCCACGATGTATTTACGCAATATCAGAGAACGCTGGAGCCGCTGTTCGCGGGAACGCCATTTGGACTGGCGGAGGAGAACCTGCAGTCGCGCATACGCGGCGCGCTGCTGATGGCTCTGTCGAACAAGTTTGGCTCGCTGGTGCTGACCACCGGCAACAAGAGCGAGATGTCCACCGGCTACTGCACGCTGTATGGAGACATGGTGGGCGCGCTGGCTGTGATTGGCGACGTCTTCAAGACGCGGGTGTACGCGCTGAGCCGCTACGCCAACCGCGAGCGCGAGGTGATTCCGCGGGCAACGATCGAGAAGCCGCCCTCGGCGGAGCTGCGTCCGGGCCAGCGCGACACCGACTCGCTGCCGCCGTACGAGATTCTCGATCCGATTCTGGAGGCCTATGTGGAGCGCTACGCTTCTGTCGAACAGATTGTCGCCGAGATGGAAACCGCCGGCCACGCGGTGGATCTCGCACTCGTCCGCCGCGTTCTTCAGTTGGTGGAGCGCAGCGAGTACAAGCGCCAGCAGGCAGCGCCCGTGCTCAAGGTGACGCCAAAGTCCTTCGGCAACGGGCGACGCTTTCCCATCGCGGTGAAGGTTGAACTGTAACCGGCAAAGTAGAAGCGCCGTCGAAGTATTAGAGCATTTTCACCAATGGTGTAGAGTGTCTCGCTGCGAACAAAATGCGGGGATTCTTCGCTTCGCTCAGAATGACAATTCATTTCCCTATACAGCAACAGTGAAACTGCTCTAAGCCGGATGGAGGCGTTCATTACGCACCGATGGGCCGTTCCCGGTAAAATGATCAGAACCGCACAAAGAACATGCAACCCCAGAAGAAGGAAACCACATTGAAGAGCACCGATTCAGCTTTGCAGTCAGTTCCGGGTTGGATTCCGGCAGCAGCGCTCACCATCATTCTCAGCCTGGGCACGACCGTCGCATTTGCCCAGGCCGCGCCTGCCAATCCAGTGCAACAGAAGCCAGCGGCCGCACCATCCGCTCCCGCCGCGCAGGCACCGTACCTTGCCCCGCCCACAGTGCCAATCGTGAATGCCGTGCCGGTCGATCCGCTGCCACCGGCAGACCCGAAGAACTTTACCGTCGCATCGCCTACTAAGGAGACGGTGAACGCCTTCCTCAATCAGGTGTGGGGTTATGATACGAACCGAGTGTGGCGCGTGATGGCCATCTCGCAAACGATCGCGCCCAAAGTCACCAAGGTGATCGTCTATGTCACGACGAAGTCACCCGACGCGAAGCCGCAGGTCGCGATCTTCTACGTTACCCCGGACGGCAATTACGTCATTGAGGGCGCAAGCCTGGTCTACTTCAGCGCAACTCCGTACGCCGCCACTCGGGACCTGCTCAAGGAAAAAGCCAGCGGAGCTGCACGCGGCGGTGCCAGCAAGGACCTTATGCTGGTGGAGTTCGCCGACCTGCAGTGCCCGTACTGCAAGGTGGCGCAGACCACGATGGACCAGATCGTCAAGGACTTCCCGGCGGCGCGCGTTGTCTTCCAGCAATTCCCGCTGGTGGGGATACATCCCTCCGCCTTCAAGGCGGCGGCTTACGGCGTCTGCGCGCAGAAACAGTCGGACGATGCCTTCTTCAAGTACGCGGCGGGCGTCTTCGACACGCAGCAAGCGCTGGTGCCAACCACGGAAGACACGCTGCTGAGGGCCGCTGCCCAGCGTGCCGGACTGGATGGACTGGCCATCGCTACCTGCGCCAACACGCAGGCCACCAAGGACATCGTAAACGCCGACATCAAGCTGGCCGTAGACGCTGGGATCGAACATACGCCCACGCTTGTGGTTAACGGACGCGCGATCCCACTCGACCTTCCCTATGACTTGATCAAGCAGATCATCGTCTTCCAGGCCAAACTGGACGGGGTTGCCACCGGAGCCTCCGCCGATATTCTGGCACCCACACCGCCGGCGCCGCCTGCGCTGAACACGCTCCCCAAGTAGAGCGGCACCGCACGCGCGGATATCGCGTTTCCGGTTCGCATCGATGTCAGGGCCGCTCACGGAAGATCGTGGGCGGCTTAGCGCGGTTTCAGTAATGGGGTAGAGTCTCGCAGTACGAGCAAAAGCAGATTCCTCCGCTGCGCTGCGGAATGACAATTCTTGTCTCTCTATAGCAATAGTGAAAATGCTCAAATCCGCGAACTGACGCGCCTTGCTCATCCGTCTCCAAGGTAGGCCGGTTTTCGCTGTTGGTGTGGCTGTGGGGCTTTCGCAGGACCAGCTTCCATTGCTGTGCATCTGAGACCTGGCTGCGCGGGGCATGTTGACGTGCGCGGGCCTGGCCTGACTGTGCGGCTTTGTCCCACCTCGGGACGGAATCTGCCGGGGAATAAAGTGAGCGGGTCACTCGTCGAACTCATGCTTTTCCCATTCCATCCGATAGAAGAATTAAAGCTGGCATCAACTGTGGGTGGTTGGACGACACTCGCGGACTCGGGGCCAATATGCAGCACCACAGGAGAAAGATCAATATGAAGAACATCAAGCATGTGTTTACCTCCTTCGTGAAGGATGAGTCGGGTCAGGACCTGATTGAATACGCGTTGGTTGCGGGTTTGATCGGACTGGGCGCGGTTGTAGCCATGACCGGACTCTCCGGCAAGATCAGC
>DAIRTY010000087.1:0-4423 GCA_036803645.1 Acidobacteriaceae bacterium
ACGGCGGCCTCGGAGAAGCGCTTGGCCTCGTCGTAGACCGAGCGCGGGCCGATGGGATTGACGCGGCCCCAGTAGGTTTCGATCTGGGGATGGACCTCGGGATCGCCATAGCACTCGGAGGTTGAGGCATGGAGGAAGCCGGCGTTATATTTGCGCGCGAGGTTGAGCGCGTTGACGGTTCCGGCAGAGCCGGCGAGAAGCGTCTCCGGGCCAAGGCGGGCGTAGTCCACGGGCGAGGCGGGCGAGGCGAAGTTGAAGACGTAATCGACGGGGCCGGGGTCGAAGGGGAGGTTGATGTCTTGATTCAGAAAGCTGAAGCGCGGCTCGTTGGCGAGGTGAGCGAGGTTGGCGAGGCTGCCGGTGGAGAGGTTGTCTACGCCGAGGACGGAGGGCGCGGAGGGCCGGGCGAGGAGTGCGTCGGTGAGGTGAGAGCCGAGGAATCCTGCGGCTCCGGTGACGAGGATTTTCTTCATTTGGCGGCGGAGGCGGCGAGTTCGAGGTCGCGGGCGGGATAGACGGCGGGCCGTCCGATGCTGATGTATGTGAATCCGTGTTGCTGCATGGTTTTGGGGTCGAAGAGGTTTCGGCCATCGACGACGATGGGGTAGCGCATCGCGGTGTAGAGGCGTTCCAGGTTGAGTGCTGCGAACTCGCGCCAGTCAGTGAGGATGAGCAAGGCGTCGACGTCCGCGGCTGCGGCGTAGGCGTCTTGGGCGTACTGAAGCTGAGGGCCGGCAGGAAGTTCGACCTGGGCGCGCTCGATGGCAGCGGGGTCGTAGGCGGCGATGGAGCAGCCCTCGGCGAGCAGCATCTCGACCAGGTCGATGGCGGGGGATTCGCGGATGTCGTCGGTTTCGCCTTTGAAGGCGAGGCCGAGGACGGCGATGCGCTTGCCGCGCAGGGTCCAGAGGGCGGAGCGGACCTTGGCGAGGAAGCGCTTCTTCTGCTCGGCGTTGATCTTCTCCACCTCGGTGAGGAGGTTGAAGTCGATGCCGAGCTGGTCGGCGACGGAGCGGAATGCGGCGACGTCCTTGGGGAAGCATGAGCCTCCGTAACCGATGCCGGGACGGAGGAAACGGGGGCCGATGCGACTGTCCAGGCCGATGCCGCGGGCGACCTGCTCGATGTTTGCGTCGGTGGCCTCGCAGAGGTTGGAGACGGCGTTGATGAAGGAGATCTTGAGGGCGAGGAATGCGTTGGAGGCGTGCTTGACGATCTCCGCCGACTTGGCTGAGGTGAGCAGCAGGGGCGGAGGTGCGGAGGCGGAGCAGCGGCCGGGGATGGCTTCCGGCTGCGAATAGTAAGCGCCGGAGGTGAGTGGGGCGTAGATGCGGGCGAGCAGGGCGGCGGCGGGTTCGGAGTCGGCACCGACGACGATGCGGTCGGGGTGGAGGAAGTCTGCGACGGCGGAGCCCTCGCGCAGGAACTCGGGGTTGGAGACGACGTCGAAGAGGCTGCGGGCGACACCGTTGCGCTCGAAGGTGCGGCAGATCCACTCGTTGGTGTAGACCGGGACAGTGGATTTTTCGACGATGACCTTGTAGCTGGAGAGCGAGCGGGCAATCTCGCAGGCGACGGATTCGACGTAGGAGAGGTCTGCGTCGCCGTTCTCGGACTGGGGCGTTCCGACGGCGATGAAGATGGCGTCGGAGGCGCGCGTGGCTTCGCTGAGGTCGGTGGTGAAGCGGATTTTGGTGTTGCGGTAGCGTTCGAGGAGTTCGGGAAGGTGGTTCTCGTGGATAAGGGTGTCGCCGGACTGGAGGGCGGCGACTTTTCGCTCGTCGTTATCGACACAGACCACGCTGTGGCCGATCTCGGCGAAGCAGACGGCGGCGACCAGGCCGACGTAGCCCGAGCCAACGACTGCGATTTGAATGGGATTGTTCATGGTCTCTGGCGAATGCTTCCTCTGCAATGCGATGTTTGCAGTCTAGTGGATTTCCGGTCGAAGCGGAAATACCTGGCAGGCCGGTCTGAAGACCAGTCCCAAACCGGAGCAATCCGAGAGAGTACTGAAGGCACGATTTGTGTTTTTGAAATGCGGCGAGTCGAGTAGACTTGCAGGAATGGATCCCCAGAAGACATCGTACACCCCCCCCGTGGGCGGGCCTGATCTGCAGCAGCCCGGTCTGGGGTTTGAAATAGCCGACACCTCGTTGACCGAGGCGCTGGCGACACTACGCAAGCGGCGATGGCTGCTGATCGTCGCAGTGATCCTGGGGGTGAGCGATGGGGCATACAAGGCGTATACCCAGCCCAAGCTGTATGAGGCGACGGGCACCATCCAGGTACACAATGGGGCGTCAAACGAATACAAGCTGGACGCTGGATCCGGTTACGGCGACGACTCGGAGACCAAGATCAACACGGAAGTTGCGATTCTGAAGAGCGACGCGCTGCTGGCGACCGTGGCGCACGAGATGAACCTGGCGAACAACTCGGACTTTTCCGGAGTGCCTCCGGGCTCGCATCGCTCGCTGGACGATCCGAACGTGCGGGCCAGCGTGGTGGGCGAGCTACAGGGCGGTCTTCAGGTGAGTCTGGTGCCGCAGACGCAGATGATCAACATCGGTTATTCGAGCCTGAGTCCGAAGTTGTCCGCGGACATCGTCAACAAGGTGGTCGACGACTACATCCAGCGGAGTTACCAGACACCGGTGGAATCGACGCGGCGGGTTTCGCAGTGGCTCTCCGGGCAGTTGGAGGAACTGAAGACCGAGGTGGAGCAGACGCAGAAGCAGATCATGGATTTGCAGCGGAAGATGGGGACGCTGGGGTACGATTCGACACATAACCAGTTGCAGTCTTCGCTGGAAGGGTTGGTCGGAGCGGAGGGAGCCGCGAAGATTGCGCGCATCAACGCCGAATCGCGCTACCGGATGGTGGCGGGCATGGATCCGAATACGATCGAAGGCTCGATCGAGACAACGCCTGGCACGGCCCCCGGCGAGCTGAATATGTTGCGCGCACAACTGGCGACGGCGCGGGCGAGCTACCAGCAGTTGACGGTGCAGTCACCGCTGGGGCTGGGGCCAAACCATCCGCAGGTGAAGGCGTTGCAAGCGCAGATCGGCGAGCTGACCAGGGAGATTGACACAGAGCAGGACCGGCTGGAGCTACAGGCCAAGGAGACCTACCTGGCGGCCAAGGCGACCGAGGACAAGACCGAGCAGGAGCTGGACGCGAAAAAGGCCGAAGCCTACCAGCAGGGCGACGACCTGGTGCAGTTGACGATCCTGCAGCGCGAGTATGACCAGAACCGCATACTGTATGACGGACTGGAATCGCGCCTGCGCACGGCGGAGGTGCAGGCCGGCCTGGAAGCCCTGGAAGTGGACGTGGTGGACCAGGCGTTGCCGCCGGTGAGCCCTACGATGCGGCCGCCGTCGTCGATTATCGTGTCGACGACCGTGATGTTTCTGCTGGGCGGCATCGTGATCGCGTTCATTATGGATGGCCTGGATACTGGGCTGCACAACATCCATGAGATCGAGTCGGTGATGAACATGCCATCGCTGGCGATCATTCCGCAGGCCAAGCGGGCGAGTGTGGAGCAGATGGCCCAGATGTCCACGGCGCAGCGCAACATCAATGTGCTGACCCAGCCGAAGTCGCAGTTTACCGAGGCGTTCCGGACCCTGCGGACCTCGCTTCTGCTGTCCACGGCGGGACAGCCGCCGAAGTTTATCCTGTTTACCAGCGCGATGCCCTCGGAGGGCAAGACAACGATGGCGAGCAACCTGGCGTGCATTCTGGCGCAGGGCAACGTACGCGTTCTGCTGCTGGATGCAGACCTGCGCCGGTCCAACATTCACCACCGGTTCGGGCTGACCGGAAAGCTGGGACTGACGACGATTCTGACGGGCACGTCGACGCTGGAGGAAACCTTGCAGCATGTTCCCGAAGCACCCAACCTGGACATACTGCCCAGCGGTCCGGTGCCACCTTTCCCAACCGAGATGCTGAGTTCTGAGGCGATGGTGGCGCTGATGGAGCGGCTGGGGAAGATATACACGCACATTGTGATCGATTCTCCGCCGGTGCTGTCGGTGACCGACGCGGTGGTCATAGGACATATGGTGGACGCTGTGGTTCTGGTGGTACGGCACGGCAAAGAGAGCAAGAATGTGATGCGGCGGGCGCGCGATGTTCTGGCCCGCACGGGCGCACCGGTGGCCGGTTTGGTGCTGAACGCGGTGGATGTGAACTCTCCCGACTATTACGGGTACTACGGATATCTTGGGTATTCGTATGGGAATGTCGATGGTGACAGTTGGGAGACGCAGCCGTCCGCGGCGGGTGAGGCGGGCGCGGAAGGGAAGGACAAACGATGACTGGGAACTTCGCGACCGGAGTGTTTGCGGCGGTCCTGATCTCGTTCTGCGGGACCGCGGCAACTGGACTGGCGTTGGCTCAGGCGGGG
>DAIRTY010000087.1:4523-7632 GCA_036803645.1 Acidobacteriaceae bacterium
CAGGCGGGGGCGCAGGATTCGGGACCGTTGCCGGGCGCGACGGCGGCGCAGGCTGCGGCCTCGCCGGCGACGCCATACGCCAACCAGTCGATGCTCTATCCGGGGGAGGATTTTCATTTAGGCCCGGGAGACCTGATCTCGGTGCATGTCTTCATGCAGGAGTACTCACAGACGGTGCGCCTGGGCTCGGACGGGAGCGTGCAACTGCCCTTCATTGGCAGCGTCCCGCTGGAGGGCCTGACGGTGCGGGGTGCCCAAATGCTGATCGCGGAACGATTGCGGGCGGGCGAGATTTATAATAATCCGGAGGTTACGATTCAGGTGCTGGACACGGTGAACGACTCGGTGATCGTCACCGGGGAAGTCCACGCCATTGTGCCAGTCTCCACGGAGAGGAGCCTGCGGGAGGTGCTGTTGATTGCGGGTGGGTTGCCGGCGACGGCGAGCCATACGGTGAAGATCGTGCGACCGGGAATGGTGGAGCCGATTGTGGTGGATCTGGGGACGGACCTGGCGGCCAGTTCGACGGCGAGTTTACCTATCCATCCGCATGACATCATCCAGATCTCGCGGGCCAGCGTGGTGTATGTTCTGGGCGCGTTCCAGCGCCAGGGCGCGGTGCCGCTGGACCAGGCCGCGCCGCTTACGCTGTTGCAGCTTGCCTCGCTCAGCGGAGGGATCAACTTTGAAGGCAAATACGCCGATCTGCGCCTGATCCGCACCGTTGGAACCGAGCGCAAGGTGGTCAAAGTCGACATGAAGAAGGTACGCGATGGCCGTGCTCCCGACCCGGTGCTGCAGGCCAACGACATCATCTTCCTGCCGACCGACGGGATGAAGGCCGTGCTGAAGGGTCTGGGGGTTGGCGGCGTACTGGGAATCGTCTCGCTGCTTTACACAATCCACAGTTACTAGGCCGGAAGCGGCGTTGGCACAGGGACTTGTGCGCAAGCGAGCAACAGGAGATGGGAGAGATGTATGAGCTCCGGGCCTGAACGACCAAACCAACGGACGCAGCGGCGCGTGCGGCTGGCGTATCTGGTGAGCCATCCGATCCAGTACCAGGCGCCTCTGCTGAGGCGGATCGCCGAGGAGCCTGACGTCGATCTTACGGTGTTTTACGGTTCGGATTTTTCGGTGCGTGGATACCGCGACGAGGGCTTCGGCGTGGGCGTGAAGTGGGACATTCCCCTGCTGGACGGATACAAGCATGAGTTCCTGCCCAAGTTGCGCGACCGGGGAACGGTGAGCGTGACGAGTCCATTGAACTACGGCATCGTCAGCCGGCTGCGCGGACGCGGGGGCGATGCGGCGTTCGATGCGCTATGGGTGCATGGATATGCGACGGTGAATGCGCTACAGGGAATTGTGGCGGCGAAGGCGCTGGGCATTCCCGTACTTCTGCGCGCGGACATGTGGCTGCGCGACCGCGAGCGAAGCGGCTTCAAGCTGGCGCTCAAGAAGATTTTTTTTGCGGGGCTGCAGCGCATGGTGGACGGTGTGCTGTCGGTGGGGACGCTGAACGCGGAGTACTGGCGTCACTACTTCGGCGATGAGGTGCCGCAGTTTCTGCTGCCGTACGCGGTGGACAACCAATCCTTTGCCCAGCGCGCGCGCGCGGCCGTGGCAGGGCGGGCCGCTTTGCAGGCAGAGCTGGGAGTGGACCCCGCGCGGCCGGTGATTTTGTTTGCGGGCAAGCTGCAGGCGCGCAAGCACTGCGACCATCTGATGGAGGCGTATGCGCGACTCTCGCGGGTGCCGGGCGAGGAGCCGCGCGCGGTGCTGGTGATCGTGGGCGACGGCGCGGAGCGAGCGGCGCTGGAGCGGCAGGCGGCGGCGACCGGCTTCGGCAGCATCCGCTTCTGCGGCTTTCGCAACCAGTCCGAGCTGCCGCGCTTCTTCGACCTGGCGACGGTCTTCGTGCTGCCCTCGCGGCACGAGCCGTGGGGACTGATTGTGAACGAGGTGATGAATGCGGCGCGGCCGGCGATCGTTACCGACGACGTGGGATGCGCTCCGGACCTGATCGACGACGGGGACAACGGGTGCATCGTTCCAGTGGGCGATGTGGACGCGCTTACACAGGCGCTGGGTCGCGTGCTGGAGCCGGGCATTGCCGAGGCGATGGGGCAACGCGCCTTCGAGCGCATCCAAGGCTGGAGCTTCGAGGAGGACGTTCGCGGACTGCGGCAGGCGCTGGAGCATGTTGCGCCGGGGTTCGTTGCGTAGGGAGTGGTCAGTGGTAAGTGGTCAGTGGTGCGTTGTGAGTTGCGCGTCTCTGAGGCTTTGCAAGCGGTCGAGGATGAGGCGTAGTTGGTGGTCGTTGTGATAGCCGTCGCGTTCGGCGCGCTCATGGCCTGCGCGGGCGATGCGCTCGCGGGCAGCTTCATCGGGCAGATAGAGCGCAATCTTGCGGATGCACTCCTCGACGGTGGAGAAGAAGACGGCCTCCTTGTCCTCGACGAAACGGCTGAGATGGCCTTCGCATCGTTCGACCATTAAAAAGCCGCCGCAGCCTGCGATCTCGAAGCTCTTGTGCGCGTACTCATCCTGGTTGGATTTGGTGAGGAAGCTGAGATTGATCTTCGAGCGCCAGATTCCGTTGCGATAGGCGTCGCCCATCAGCCCGCCCTCGCGGAAGAGCTTTGCGAAGTTGGCGGGAGGGAGAGCTTTTTTCCATGCCCGTTCCGCGCCGGAGATGACGACGGGGAAGCCGGCCTGGGAGAGACGGCTGAGGAACCCGGCGCGGTCATCGTAGGGCGAGCCGATAAACGAGACCTGGCGGTCGCGGTCGGCTTCCGACCAGCCCTGCGGTGGAGGAAAGTGCGAGAGGCGATCATAGGCGGTCTGGATCTTGATGACATCGCGGGCCCCGTGCCGCTTGAGGTCGGATACGCTGACGTCGCGCTGGGTGCAGTGGAGATCGAAACATGGGATGGACTTCTTGTACAGGCGCAGGCCTGAGTCGCGGCGCGGGCCGAATGCGTTGTCGATCATGTAACAGACGGTCTGGATTCCCATGGCGCGGCAGCGGAGAACGGTGGCGGGCTGGAGCTGGAGCACCTTGTCCGCCCAGAGGAGATCGGGCCTATGCTGGGCGGCGAGACGG
>DAIRTY010000088.1:0-7510 GCA_036803645.1 Acidobacteriaceae bacterium
CTACTTCACGGTGAGGTTCAGCGTCACCGTCTGCGTGATCTGCACCGCGCCGCTCACCGAGCTTGCGGTCACCTGGTACTGGTAGGTCCCCGCCGGCGAGAAGCGCAGGTTGGAGCTGACGCTGCTGCCGCCGCATCCACTGGCCGAGAGCAGCATGATGGCCGAGAAGATCGCCCACGCAATCGGCCCGTCCCGCCGCCATGCCTTGTGCCGCGAGGTGCGCGCCTTCCAGGTGAAGACCAGTGCAGGGAAGAGCAGGCAGAGCGCCGTCCCGCCGAAGCTGCGTCTGCGTCCGCCGGGCGTCGCGGGAAGCGAGTTGGAACTCACCTCGGTGACAGTGTTCAGCGTTGCGACAGCGTTTTGCGCAGCCCCGCTGAGCGTCACGCTCGACGGCAGAAGCGAGCACGCGGCGTACTGGGCCGCTGCAATCGGCGTGCAGGTGAGCACCACCGTTCCGCTGAAGTTGTTGCCCGGCGTCACGGTCAGGTTGTAGTTCGCGGGCGATCCGCTGGCGACCGTTGCCATTGAACTTGTGCCGCCGTCAACCGAGAGCGTGAACGTCCCATTGACGAAGCCCGTGCCGGTCAGCGGCACGGCGTCGGGCGAGGTCGCATCCGAGCTGGTCACGGTCAGCGTACCGTTGTCCGCGCCAACCTTTGTCGGTGTGAAGGTGACCGTGACCCCGCAGCTTCCTCCCGGCGCCAGCGTGCTCACCGGGCAGGGAACCGTGATGGCATAGTCGCCCGTAGCGGAAAGCGCTACGCCCGTAATTGGCGCAGTTCCGTTGTTGAAGAGCGTCAGCGACAGGCTGGACGGTGAGTTCACCGCAATCGGGCCAAAGCTCAGGCTCGCGGGCAGAATCTGCATGTGCGACTGCACGCCCACGCCGGTCAGCGAGACCACCAGCGGCAGGGTCGAGGCGGAGCTTGCGATCGAGAGCGTCCCAGTGATCGTCCCCGGCTGCGTCGGCGCGAAGGCGACCTGTACGGTGCAGCTTGTAGTGGGTGCGAGCGTGAGGCCAGGCTGCAGGCAGCTTCCGGCTGCCACGGTGTAGTCCCCGGCGGCGGCGGTGAGGTTGGTTGTGGCGGAGAGAATGCCCATCGTGATGGCGCTCGTGCCAGTGTTGGTGAGCTGCACGCTTTGGGTTGAGTTCGTGCCAACCAGCACGGTGCCGAAGTTGAGCGAGCTTGGCACCAGGGTCAGCGAGGATGGGCTGGAGACGCCAACCACCGAGATGAACTCCAGCGATGTGCTGGCGTTGGAGGAGACCTCGATGGAGCTGACGCGCATCCCGCTGCCCGATCCCTGCTGCGTCGAACTCTGCGGCGTGAAGGTCACGGTCAGCGTGCAGCTTGCGCCGGGAACGATCGTCGCGCAGTTGCTCGTCGACACCGTGTAGTCGGGCGTCGTTAGAATGTTGTTGATGGTGAGCGTCGCTGTCCCTGTGTTGTCCAGCGTCACCGTCTGCGGCGCGCTCACGTTGCCCACCATGGTATTGGCGAAGGTAAGGGAACTCTGCGATGGCGTAATCGTGGCCAGCGGCGGCGTGTTCGACGGCGTTGAGACATAGACCGGAGTGGAGCTGCCCGTCAGGTCGATCAGGTCCGGGCTGGATGCGGCGTCGCTCTCGATCACCAGTTCGCCGTTGTCGGTGGTCGAGACCGGCGGGTTGGAGCCCGTTGCCACCTGGTTGATCGGCGTATATGTGAGCGTGACCGTGCAGTACGCGGCGGGCGCAAGTGTTGTGCCGCAGGTCGTGGTCGAAAGGAACGGCCACTCGCTGGTGATGCGGCGGATGGTAAGCGTCGCCGTGGTTGAGCTGTTCGTGAGTGTCAGGTTCTGCTTCGCGGAAGGTTGGCCCGAAGGGACTGTGCCGAAGTTGACGAGCTCGCCCTCGCCGGAAAGAATGTTCCCCGTCACCGAGAGCGTTCCCCCGCCCACGCCGTATCCTTCAACATAACTGAGGCCGTCCAGCGTGGCCGACCCGTCGGTGGGAGTGCCCGTGGCGAAGAGTGTGCCGGTCAGGTCTCCGTTGTCCAGCGGCAGAAACGCCACCGAGAAGTTGCAGCTTGCATTCGGCGCAAGTCCCGCGCAGGGCGTGCCGCTCAACACAAACTGGCGCGGCAGCGCAATCGCCAGGCTGAGCTGCTTCGCCGTCAGGTTGTCGATGGTGAACTGCCGCGTCACGCCAATCGAGCCGGTCGCCTGCGGCCCGTACTCGGCGTCGTCGGCGACAATCTCCAGCCCCTCGTCCTCCGTGGTGTATGCGCCCGTCAGCGGCACCGTGTAGTTGGTCAGAACCGGCGCGCCGCCCACCGTGCTGGTGACGGGGATCGTGAGTGTCCCTGCCGCCGGTGCCGTCGCCGGAGTAAACGTGACTGTAATCGTGCAGGTGGCTCCGGCGTTGAGCGTGGAGTTGTTGCAACCGCTGGCGCTGAAGCTGGTCGCCCCGGAGCTTGTAGTGGTGGCGAAGACCGCGCCAATCAGTTCGGCGGTTGTGCCGGTGTTGAGCAGCGTGACCGTCTGTTGCGTGGACGAGCTGCCGGGAACATTGTTGAAGACCAGCGCATTGGGTGTAAGCGACAGACCGGGATCGGCCGACCCATATCCAGTGAGCGCTGCTGTCGCCGTCGAGCTGCCCGCCTGTACGCTGAGCGTTCCCGTGCGCGGTCCCGCGGTCGAGGGCGCAAAGACAATCTGAACGAAGCAGGTCGCGGTGTAGGCCAGCGTGCCTCCGCATGGCACTCCGCCGCTGACCGCGTTCGATACGCTGAAGTCGCCGCTGACCGCGGGCGTTGCCACCGTGATCGAGCTTCCGCCCGCAACCAGGTTCGTCACCGCAAACAGTTCCGTCGTACTCGCGCTGTTGATCGGCACCGGGCCGAAGTCCTGCACCACCGGCGTCAGCAGCAGTCCGGTGAGCGGCAGTCCGTTGCCGGTCAGCGAGAGAACGTACGGGCTTCCGGTTGCAGACGAGGTGAGCGTCAGCGTGCCTGTCTCCAGCCCAGTTGCAGGCGGCGTGAACTGCACGCCCACCCAGCAGTTGTAGCAAGTCCCTGTCGCGCTGGTTGTGAACGCGCTGCTGGGCGGCTGACCGTGACCGTAGCCGGTGTCTTCAACAAGGATGGCAGTGTAGGGCGAGCCAAGCGTCGTCGACGCAGTCGCTACCGTAAAGCTGGTGAAGGGCTGCGTGATCTTGTACCACTGAACCGATGGCTGGCCCGCGATGACGCCGCCGAAGCTCAGTGTGCCGTTGTTGGCGGGTGAGATGATTCCCGTGCCGACGCCCGACAGCGCGACGTAGGCTGGCGTCGTTCCCGCGCCCGCCGTAACCGCCAGCAGTCCCTGGCGCGTACCCGGCTGCGACGGCACAAAGGTGAAAACGACGTTGCATGTTTTCCCTCCGGCCAGCGTTGCAGTGCAGTTGGTCGTATCCGTAAAGTCACCTGACAGTACCAGAGAGAGCGCAAAGGCAGTCGTGCCCGTGTTCCCAATGGTCAGCGTCTGTGTTGCGCTCGATACTCCCGTCACCACCACCGCATTGGCGAAGTTGAGCGATGTGGACGAGACGCTGAGGTTGGGATTCACGCTCGCGCCATTGGCCGCGGGCTGCGGCAGCGAACGGCCCGTCACCAGTGCCGTCAGCCCCTGGTCGAGCGAGAGCGTGGCCGCATCGGCCGCGGGCGTCTTCGCATTCTGGTACGCAAGCTGAAGCTGGCAGACGGTCTGCGGCTCCAGCGTCGATGGACATCTGTCGCCGACGGTAAACGGCGACGTCGCGGGCAGCGTTACAGCCGCGTGCGTGAATGAGACAGTCGAGTTGTTCGAGAGATACAAATAGCGCGCCGGACGCAGCCCGCCCGTGTACTGCGTGCCAAAGTCGATCTCGGCTGACGAGAGCGACAGCGCGGCGGCCTGTCCGTAGGCCGTCATCTGCACGTCGCGCGCGCCGACGAGCCAGTTCTGCTGGATCGCGCCGTCGTTCGTCGCTGTGTTCGACGCAGTCAGCCCGATCGCAATGTGGCAGGTCCCATTCGGCGCCAGCAGAAAATTGCTTCCCGCCAGCGTGCAGTCGCTGGTCTTCTCGGCGAACGAGTAGGGAAGCGTCGTCTTCGAGCCGATATCCCACTGCGAAGCGAAGCTCTGGCTCTGCTGCGTCAGATTCGTCACCGTAATGGTCCGCGTCACCGCGCCCGAGGCCGCACTCACTACGCCGAAGTCCAGCTCCTTCGGCGAGAAGACCACCGGAAGCTGCACCACGCCCGAGGCCAGCGCGGGCAGTGCCTGAGTCTGCATGATGGAGTCCGCCGCCGTTACCGTGATGCTCCCCGGCCCCGTGCCCGTCAGTGCGATGCTGCACTCGCCACCCGCGGCCAGAGTCGTGCCGCAGTTGGTGGCTTCGCTGAATCCGCTGACCGAAATCCCCACCCCGGTCGCCTGCGCCGATCCCAGGTTGCGCAGCGTAAGATTCGGCGAGTCGTCCACTGAGAGCGCCAGCGCCGCCGTCTCCGCCGCCGCACTCGCCGGAATCGTCAGCTTGGCGAGATACGCCGCCGCGCCCGCGCACAGGCTCCCGCTGCACGCCGACACAGGAAGGACCGCGCCGCGCACCGTCGATGGAAACGCTGAGGTCGGAGCATCGTTCAATGGCAGATCGAAGGCCTGGGTCGCCAGCAGGCTCTGGCTCGCGGACGGCGCAAAGCTGCCACCGAAAACAGCATTGCCGCCAGCGTCGATTGCCACGCTGGTCAGCGCGACCGTAGCGCTTGCGCTGCTGGGATTCGACGCCGCAATGCCGCCGAAGCGCGCTGTCTGGTCCACCAGGTTCGCCGCGTTCACGCGCACGGCGAAGCTGTTGCCAATCGTCGAGAGCGGCGTCAGCGGCATCAGCGGCATCCCCGGGAGAAAACTCCCATCGACCCACGCCGTTCCAGCCGCGCCCGCCGCCACAAACGACTGCGTCCCCGGCGCAAGCACAGTCGATCCCAGCACCGTCTGGCCGTCCAGAGTCATCCTCAGCAGCACCTGGTACGAGGTAGCTGTCAGCGGAGTAGACACGCTGGCCACTGGGAACTGCCCCAGCGAGACCGAGCCCGCAAGCAACAAGTTTCCCGCGACCGGATCGATCGCCAGAGAGCTGATCCCCGCGCCCGGAATATAAGTTGAAAATGGTATCCCATCGCCCACTGGAGTCAGCTTGGTCAGAAAGCCCGAAGTCGTGCCCAGCGCCACCGTCACCAGTTGGTTCGGCACCAGCGCCGCGACGGTCGGATAGCCCGGCGCAGTCGTCGTGCCCGCAATGTACGCATCGTCGGAGGAATCGGCGACGATGGCCGTGGGCGTCGTGTTGCCGCTTGCCCCGCTCAGGTAGGTCGCGTAGAGCAGGGAAGCGCCCGTCGCGGAAAACTTCTCCACAAACCCATTCCACGCGCTGCCAAACGCCGGGGCCTGAATGATTCCCGCGGCCGTCACCGGAAGCGTCGTGGCGTAAATTCCGCCGGTAATAAAGACCGCATCGCTGGTGGCTGCAATCGAGCTGGCATCCATCGACCCGCCGCCGCAGAAGGTCACAAAGATTGGACTGCCGAGACTGGCGCCGAACTTCGCCACAAATGAGTTGGTCGCCGTGCCGCTGAAGCTCGTGAAGGCCGCGCCGGAGGTTGCCGCGAGCGAGCCGGAGGTCGTCGTCCCGGTCACGTACACGTTGCCCGACGCGTCCAGAGCCAGCGCCAGCCCGATGTCGCCCTTCGCGCCGATCTGCGCCTGGTTCAGTATGTTGGTTGCGCTGGGGTCTGTCTCCAGAACACGCACTCCGTCCTTCTGGTCGATCAGCAGATAGAGGTTGCCCGTTGCGCCAACCCGCACCGCATTGATCTGGCCCTGCGGCTGGCCCTGGTTGAGCACCGCGCGAAGTCCCGCGAAGGCAATCTGCTGCGGGCCCGTCGCTGGCACAGCCTGCGCGTGCAGGGCGAGAGTCAGTGCGCAAGCAAGCAACCATGCGAGTCCCCACGCCAGACCCCGCTCCAGGTTCCAGATCAGCGCACCGCTCCGTTTGCACGCTCCGCCCACCGCAAACTGTGAGCGCACTCTTTCACGGACCGCCTCATCGTCTGAGGCTCGATCCGTGGCGCTGACGTTCTGAACGGACTTCATCATGGTTCTCTGGCTGCGGCGTTGTGCGGAGTGCAGCCTGCCCTCAATATCCATGAAACCGAAAGGATTAAGTTGTCCTAATCTGAGAATCTCTAATGAAACGAAACTATACCGTGTCTATTCGGGAATGGGTACCGTTACTTTGTGTGCCTTCGTGCTCGTCTTCGCGCGCCCGGCTCTAGCTGTTCTCCGGCCCTTTTCCAGCCACTCAGGCGTCCAGCAGCCAGCCCAATCCCCGCCCGCGCATCTCGCGCTCGAACTCCGCGTGCGTGGTGTAATGCACGGTCTGCATTCCCAGCTTCGCGGCGGCCACAACATTCTCTGCGCGGTCGTCGATAAACAGAATCCTGTCCACTTCTGCCTTCAGCGCTTCTGCCGTCTTCAGGTAGATCGCCGGATCGGGCTTTGCCGTTCGCATCGCGTGCGACCAGACGCAGTGGTCGAAGCCAGCCAGCCACGGCAGCCGCGCCACCACTCCTTCGCCGATCGCGTCGCCGATGTTCGATAGAATCCCAGTCCGCACTCCCGCGTGCTGCAACCGCCCGGCCCACTCCACCATGGGCAGGTTGAGCTGGCTCCACAGGTCGATGTCCGCCGCCATCAGCGCATCCACCTGTGCGTCGTCGAACCGCACTCCCGCGTGTGCCGCGACCGCATCCCAGTAGCTCCTCCCGGTCAGCGCGCCGCGGTCGTAGTCGTGGCGAAACTTCCAGTACGCCGCATGAAGCCGCGCCTCGTCGAGCCCACTGACCGCGCGCAGCACGGCCCACGCCGCCGGATCGGGCGGCCCGGAGAGAACCATTCCGTAGTCGAACAGAACTGTATCAATGCGCTTCACGGCGTTCTCCGGCCGCTGCGCGTCGTTTTTCGCACGATTCGCATCGTTCGCAGTCGCTGAATTGAGGTCTTTTGAGGAGGAAGAAGAGGAAGTAAGCATCTCCTTCGATTGTAGGCGATTTACCCTAATGAACTCGGTATACAGAAGAGATTTGAAAGGGGTGGGCTTCACAGGCTGCGGACAAACTCCTGTTTCTGCTGTCATCCTGAGCGCGTCTTTCGAGCGCGAAGGATCCCGATACAGCTCGCACTCCCTCAACCCTCCACCCCTTTCTCCCACAAAATATCCGTCTTTGCCTTTTCGGAGGGAGCGTGGGGCTTCAGCCCCACGAATAAGGCCAATAAATTCAGAGGGCTTTAGCCCCGGAGAGAATATAGAGTGATGCGAATGCATTTGTTCAAGGCATTCTTCAATCAAGCGGAGATCGTATCTCCGCGAGAGCAGAGGAGAGCAATGGAATCGAACCGATGGAACCCGGAGTTGCGCCGCTGGCTCGATGAAGCCTCGCGCGCCGCTGGC
>DAIRTY010000089.1:0-7403 GCA_036803645.1 Acidobacteriaceae bacterium
AAATTATAGCAGGTTGAGGAAACTACTATGCCAAGTTTATCTCTATTGGTATGAGTCGGTTAGGTGGTTTTGGGGCTTGACACGCGATTTTGCTGGGATTTTTGAGGGTTAAATCCTACCCAACCTCACCCCTGAGAGGTTCGTGGTCTCCCACTCATGGCGATAGAGCCGCGATGGATGGGGCACCCAAGACGGTTTTATGTGTGGGCCACTGCCTGCACTTTGATAAGACAAGCCGACTTTGCAGGACTGATCTTTATAAACGAACCGGAGCACAGCAATTCATTCATTTCCCTGCCCTCGGGCCCTTCGCCGTACGGGTTTGTCTCATGCCAACCGGCAAAGAGTTTGCCGTCAGGCCAGGTAGACGAGCAAGGTGCATCGGAGAATTCAAATGGGAAGCTTTCGATCGCGTGGTTGAGTCCAGAACAGCACGGAATGGCTTTGTTCTTCGACTGGAGTTCCAGCTTTATCCCGGCCATAGTGCCGATGAGCGATATAATTCGAGCGAATCAGAACTTTAAAAAGAAACTTCAGCTAAAATCCCTGAGAGCAAAATTCCAGAACTTAGCAGGAGAGGGCAGGTGTATGACCCTGGCAGATCCCGCTGCAATCGCCGCGAATGCGCAGCGCCGCTTTCTTCCGGCGCTGCCTCTGCTGTTTGCCGCCAGCGGATGCTCCGCGCTGATTTACGAGATCGTTTGGTACCAATTGCTGCAATTGGTCATCGGCTCAACCGCAGTTTCGCTGGGAGTACTGCTGGCGACCTTTATGGGCGGCCTATGCATCGGCAGCGTTTTACTGCCGCGCGTGGTCCTGCAGGATTCGCGACATCCTTTGCGGATATACGCCTTCATTGAACTGGGGATCGCGCTGTGCGGAATCATGGTTCTTATCGGCGTGCCTTTGGTGAGCAGCGTTTACGTAGCCGCGGTGGGATATGGCCTGCCATCGATTCTGCTTCGCGCCGTGATCTGCGCCATCTGCCTGCTGCCGCCCACCACGCTGATGGGAGCGTCGTTGCCGGCCGCGGTGCGCTGGCTCGAATCCTCCCCGGAAGGCGTTTCCTGGATGGGCCTGCTCTACGGCTCGAACACCGCCGGCGCCGTGTTCGGCTGCCTGTTGGCCAGCTTCTGCCTGCTGCGTGAGTTCAACCTGACCACGGCGACCATCGCCGCCGTGGCGATCAACATTGCGGTGGCGCTGGTCAGCTTTCAACTAGCCAGACTCAGCCCGCACTTGGAGCCGGCAAAGGCGTCCTTCAGCGAAGACGCGGACACGCCCACCTCCTGGCCGGTGTACGCCGCCATCGCCCTATCCGGCGCGAGTGCCTTGGGAGCCGAGGTCGTCTGGACGCGCCTGCTCGGACTATTGCTCGGCTCTACGGTTTATGTATTTTCCCTCATACTGGCAGTTTTTTTGGCGGGGCTGGGAATCGGCAGCCTGGCGGGATCGCTGATCTTGCGCAGGATCGCGCGTCCGCGCATCGCCCTAGGCTGCTGCCAGATGGCGCTTGCCGGGGCGGTCGCATGGAGCGCGTGGATGCTTGCCGATTCTCTGCCCTACTGGCCCATCAATCCCTACCTCTCCACCAGCGTCTGGTACACATTCCAACTGGATTTGGTGCGCTGCTTGTGGGCCGTTCTGCCTGCGGCGCTGCTTTGGGGAGCAAGCTTTCCTTTTGCCCTGGCGGCCTCCGCGCGGGGCGGCGATCCGGGCCGCGTGGTGGGGCATGTGTACGCTACCAACACTGGCGGCGCGATTCTGGGCGCGCTGGCCTTCAGCATGATCCTGATTCCCTGGATCGGTACGCGGCATAGCGAGAGTGTGCTCATCGGGATTTGCGCCGCGAGCGCGCTGATCGTCCTGGGGCCTATAATCTGGCGCTCGCGTTCCGAGGCCGGATCGGCGCTGCTCGCGGTGGCGTTTTGTTGCGCGATCGCGATGGCCTTGCGCGTCTCCGATGTTCCCGGCGAGCTTATCGCCTACGGGCGGACCATGCCCGCAAAGATGGGCCTCTTCAAAGTTCTCGCCACGGCTGAAGGCATGAACTCATCCATCGCAATCACGCGATGGAACAATGGCGCGATCCAATTTCACGTCAGCGGTAAGGTGGAGGCTTCCACGTTTCCTTCCGACATGCGCTTGCAACGTATGCTGGGCCACCTTCCGTCGCTGATCCACGGCCAGCCGCGCTCGGCGCTGATCGTGGGTTTCGGCGCGGGCGTGACTGCGGGCACCTTCGTTCTGCACCCCAGCATTCAACGGATTGTCATCTGCGAGATGGAACCGATCATCCCGGAAACCACCAAGAAATACTTCCACGTCCAGCACTACGACGTGCTGGACGACCGCCGCACGCAAGTGATCTACGACGATGCGCGCCACTATATCCTCACGACGCGGGAGAAGTTCGACATTATCACCTCGGACCCGATCCACCCGTTTGTGAAGGGCAGCGCGATGCTGTATTCCCGGGAGTACTTCGAAATGGTGAAAAGCCGGCTGAACCCCGGCGGCGTGGTGACGCAATGGGTCCCTCTTTATGAGAGCGACATGGACACGGTCAGGAGCGAGATCGCCACCTTTTTCACCGTGTTCCCCGACGGCGCCATCTTCGCCAACGAGGACAACGGCGGCGGTTACGACCTCGTGATGCTGGGCCGGAAGGGTCCGATGGGGATCGACGTGGATGCGATGGAGGATCGCCTGGAGCAACCTGCTTACCAGGCTGTGGCGCAATCGCTGCGCGACGTGGGGTTTGCTTCCGCTATCCAGATGCTCGGCACGTACGTCGGCCAGGCGTCCGATCTGAAGCCATGGCTTCAGGACGCGGAGATCAACCGCGACGACAACCTGCGCTTGCAATACCTCGCCGGATTCGCGCTGAACAACAAACAGGAGAGCGAGATCTACAACCAGATGCTCATATACCGCCTTTACCCCGGCAACTTGTTTGCGGTGTCTGACCAGCGAAAGGCGGCCATGATGACTGCCTTCGAGGCCCGCGGCCAGTAGCGTGGCGGCGCACAATTCCGCATCCGCTCAGCAGGCACAGCTTCTGTCAGAAACGCAGAGATAGACAACTGAGGCAGACGTCGCCTCCGTCCAGATTGCCAAGCGCACAAATCTGATGCGCAGATGGAAAGAAGCTCTCGATCGTCTCCTTGATCGCGGCAACCTCGCCCTCGCGGCTCCGCGCTCCAGGACGAGCCAAAATCGCGCTCCGTGGACTCACCACGGCTGTGTCTTCCACAAAGGTTGAGTCGGGATAGCGGAGATCGGCACCCAAAGTTGTAATGGCAAAGCCGCATTCCCGCAGGGCTTCGCAATAGCGTGCGTGCTGCTGAAGCGCTCTGCTATATTGCGGAGCTCCCAGGCCGGCCGCGGTGATGCCATCGGCAAAATTCTTGCCCGGAACACGAACTATGGCGTTCTTATACAAGCAGCCCGCCCTCATCGATGACAGTTTCACCGGAGCGGAAACTGGTTTTGTTTCAGAGCTCAGCACCCTTCGATTTTCGTTCCTACGGTCTGACAAAGTGCTTCGCGGTCAAAGAGTAGGCTGCGTCCATGCCGAATGTCCATTCGAGCCGAGTGCCCCATGGTCTCGATTCTGAGACATGGGATCGCACGAACTTCTCCCAGTCACGGATTACTCCCGGAAAACGCCGATGTCGGAGACTTCGGGATGCTGGGCGGTCAGGTGGTGAGGGGGGATGGGGGGATGCCGGGGACGGGCGGGGAGGGGGCCATGGGCATGTCGCGCAGGCGCGCGCCGGTGGCGGCGAAGATGGCGTTGCCGATGGCGGGTGCGAGGCAGACCAGACCGGTCTCGCCGGCTCCGGCCGAGGCGATGTCCTTGCGGTCGAGGATCACGATCTCCAGCTGCGGAGTGTCGCTGAAGCGCGGGACGCGATAGCTTTCGAAGTGTGGATTGAGAATGCGCCCGTCGCTGAACCGGATGGCCTCGAAGAGCGCACCGCCAATTCCCTGCACGATGGCCCCCATGTTCTGGTTGCGCAGGCCGTCGGGATTGACGACAGCACCGGACTCCCATGCGCTGACGACGCGCACGATGCGGACCTTCTTGCTGGCGGGATCGATGGCTACTTCGGCGCATGTGGCGACGTTGCCACCCTTATCCATCCCGCAGGCGATTCCGAATCCGCGGGCGGGTGTGGACTTCGACGTGGCCCAGCCAAACCTGTCGGCGGCGGCGTTGAGTACGGCGAGCAGGCGCGGTTCGGTAACGTTCTTCCGGCGGAAGGCCAGTGGGTCCATGCCGGTCGAGTGAGCCAGCTCATCCATGAAGGACTCGCGCGCGAAGTGGTTTGCCGTGGAGGCCAGCGCACGATAGGAGCCCTGGCGCAGGGGCGTCTTCGACGCGCGATACTGGGTGACCGGATTGGCTACGTTATACGGCGTGGGCAGCCCCGCGTTGCCGGAGTTGTAGTTGGTGTGCTCCCAGGCGACCAGCGTGCCATCGCGCAGGACGCTGCCTTTAAGTTCCATGAGGCCGCCGGGGCGCAGGTAAGCCCAGGTGAACTCCTCTTCTCGCGTCCAGACCAGGCGAACCGGCTGGCCGGCAGCCTTGGCCAGGCGCGCGGCCTCGACGGCTGCGTCGCCGGTGTGTTTGCCGCCGTAGCCGCTACCCATGTCGGGCTGTATGACGCGAACCTGCGCGGGGTCGAGATGGAAGGCGGCGACGAGTTCATCCTTGACGGCGAATGGGCGCTGGGTACCCGTCCACACCGTGAGCTTGCCGTCCTTCCACTGGGCGACGGCTGCGCGCGGCTCCAGCGGCGCATGCGCGATGTACTGCACGGTGTACTGCTGGGCGAGATGGATGGCGGCGGAGTCCGTGGGCGGCACGGCTGGTGCGGCGGCGGGCTGGAGGCCTGCGTTGGGGCGAGCTCCTCCGCGCCCGGATTCCGCATTGTTCTTCAGGTACTCGAAGATGTTCTGGTTGGAGGGCTGCGCGGGGACAGTCCACTTCGCATGGATGGCGTCGATGGCCTGCTCAGCCGTATATGCGTCGGGCGCGACCACGCCAATGAAGTCGCCGTCGCGAACCAGCTTGACGCCGGGCATCTTTTCCACCGCCGCGGTGTCCAGCGAATCGAGGGTTGCGCTGAATCCTGTGGGACGAAGCACTTTGCCGAACATCATGCCGGGCAGCGAGATGTCGGACGGGTACTTATGCTTTCCGGTGACGAACTCGCGGCCATAGGCCTTGGGAACAGGCGTGCCGGCAACTTTCCAGGCACTCGCCGGAATCAGTGGCGCTGTGCTGGAGACCGTAGCGACCAGCTTTTCGCCACGCGTCAGTTGCCCGTAGCTGAGGGATTGCCGGCTTGCGGGATTGGTGACTTTGCCATCGGCGATGGTGAGCGATGCGGCATCGACGCTCCACTGCTTGGCTGCCAGTTCGATCAGCGTCTGGCGGGCGGCGGCGGCCATGGTGCGCAGGCGCGGGCCCATCTGCGGCGTGGACTGGCTGCCGAAGGTCCCGGCGTCCCAAGGCACGAGGTCGGTGTCTCCCATGACCATGGTGATGGCGTCGAATGGCAGCATCAGCTCTTCGGCCACCAATTGCGCCAGCGATGTGCGGATGTTCTGGCCGACCTCGACCTTGCCTGTGAAGACGGAGACTTTGCCGTCGGCATCGATGTGTATCCATGCGGCGACTGCGGTGGGTACTTGCTGGCGACCGCCGAAACCGCCGCCGGCCTCCTGCGCGAGTGCATGATCGACGGTGAGACAGACCAGCAGGCCTCCACCGAAGAGCTTGAGGAAGTTGCGGCGGTCGAGCTGGAAGCAGTGCAGCGGGTTGACTGGATCGAGCGGGGCGAGTTCAACGGGTTCGATGGGAAGAGTGCTCATCGCGCGCCTCCCTTCGCCATGGAGTGCGCAGCCTGCCGCACCGCGTCGACGATGCGCGGATAGGTGCCGCAGCGGCAGATGTTGCCATTCATGCGGGTTGCGATCTGCGCCTCGCTGGGATTGGGCAACTCATGCAGCAGCGCGGTGGCGCGCATCACCATGCCCGAGGTGCAGTAGCCGCACTGGAAGGCACCCGTATCGAGAAATGCCTGTTGGACGGCGGTCAGCTTGCCGTTCTGCTCCAGGCCTTCGATGGTCGTGATCTTCTTGCCGACGGCGTCTGCAACCAGCGTTTGGCATGAGTGAACGGCCTGTCCGTCCATCAGGACGGTGCATGCGCCGCAATCGCCCTCGCCGCAACCGTACTTGGTTCCGGTCAAGTCCATGCGATTGCGCAGGACGGAGAGCAGGGTCTCGTCGGCGGGCGCGTTGACGAGCCTCTTTGCGCCGTTGACGTTCAGAACATAGTCGCTCATCTTGGACTCCAGGCGGGTTGGCAGCTTTTCATGGCCCATAAGCTGGCCCGCGGAAAGTGATGGCTGAAGAATACGCCAACGCGTAAGCGATTTGCACCCGGAACGACTAGCTGAAGAGGAACTCCTTGCTGCGCAGGTCTTTTACGGTGTCGCGCAGTTTGACGGCTTTCTCGAACTCGAACTTCCTGGCGGCCTCGCGCATGTCGGACTCCAGCTTCTCGATGTAGCTTTCGAGTTCGGCTTGCGTGGCAAACTCGGGAATGCCTTCCGCCTCGTCGGTGAGGTCGATGTAGTCGGCCTTCAGGATTCCGGCCAGGCCCATCTCCAGCGGACGAATGATGGACATCGGCGTAATGCCGTTCTCCTCGTTGTAGGCGACCTGCTTCTCGCGCCGGCGGTCGGTCTCGTCGATGGCGCGGCGCATGGAGTCGGTCATCTTGTCGGCGTAGAGAATGGCGCGGCCCTCGACGTGGCGCGCGGCGCGCCCGATGGTCTGGATGAGGGACCCTTGCGAGCGGAGAAAGCCCTCTTTGTCGGCGTCGAGAATGGCAACGAGGGAGACTTCCGGTAAGTCAAGGCCTTCGCGGAGTAAGTTGATCCCGATCAGTACGTCGTACTCTCCCTTGCGCAGATCGCGGAGTAGTTTAATGCGTTCGATGGTCTCTATCTCGGAGTGCATATAGCGGCAGCGCACGCCAACTTCGGTGTAGTAGTTAGCTAAGTCCTCGGACATTCGTTTGGTGAGAGTAGTTACCAGGACGCGCTGGTTGAGTTGCGCGCGCGTGCGGATTTCTGCTAACAGATCGTCTATTTGTCCTTTGACGGGACGAATCTCTACTTGCGGATCAATTAATCCTGTGGGACGAATGATTTGCTCTACAACTACGCCAGAGGATTTGGTGAGTTCGTAGGGGCCGGGCGTGGCGGAGAAGTAGATGATCTGGCCGGTGCGCCCCTCAAACTCCTCGAATTTCAGCGGGCGATTGTCCATTGCTGAAGGCAGGCGAAATCCGTAATCCACCAGGTTCTGCTTACGCGAGC
>DAIRTY010000090.1:0-7395 GCA_036803645.1 Acidobacteriaceae bacterium
GGTGAGGCAGGGGAGATTTTTTCTGGCCGCGCCAACCACGAGGCCTGTGGGGAATGCGGCTTGGACGATTCCGATCTGCCAGAAAGATGGTGGGTGCAAGTTGCTTAGACCGGAAGAGACGATGTTGGCGGGGACAACAGGCGCGGCATTCTTCTATGCGAATGCGGGGGACAAGGGGTACTACCGGACGGATTATTCGGTGGGACAACTTAAAGCTATCGTTGCGAATGCGGAGACGAGGCTGACGGTGGAGGAGCGGATTGGACTGCTGGGCGACCGGTGGGCGCTGATGCAGGCGGGCGAGGGGTCAGTGGGCGAGTTTCTGGATCTGGCGCTGGGGGTGAAGGCGGACCCAAACGCGACGGTTCTGGAGAGCGCGTTGGGAAAGATTGGTGCGATCGAGGCGCGGATTGCGACCGACGGCGACCGCAAGCGGCTGGATGAGGTGGTTCGGCGGGAGTTCGGCGGAGTGTATGCGGGGCTGGGCAAGGGCGGAAGGCATGAATCGGACGAGCACGCGGACCTGCGCGAGACACTGTTTGAGGCTCTGGGGCGGGCGGGCGATCCAGCGGTGCTGGCGGAGGCGGTGAGCGTGACGAACGCGCTGCTTGCCGGACAGAAGCCCGCGGATGCCGCGGTCGTGGATACGGCGGTCGCGCTGGTTGCAGCGAAGGGCGATGCGGCGATGTACGAAAAGATGCTGCGCGTGGCGCAGACGGCGACCGATCCCGATTTGAAGGAGGACGCGCTGCACACGCTGACTCGGTTTCAGGCTCCAGAGTTGGTGGCGCGGACGCTGGAGTACGCGGTGTCGGATGCAGTGCGCAGCCAGGACAGAGGGACGCTGATTGCGCGGCTCCTGTCGCGGCGCGAGACGCAGGACCAGGCATGGGCGTTCGTGGAGCAGCACTGGGCGGAGATTGAACGGAAGGCGACGGAGAACTCGGGCGCGCGGATTGTGGTGGCGGCGGGGGCGTTCTGCACGGTGGAGAGTCGGGATGAGGTGGCGAGCTTCTTTGCGGCGCATCCGGTGGCGTCCGCGGAACGGACGCTGGCGAAGTCGATCGACAGCATCAATGACTGCGTCGCCCTGCGGACGGCGCAGGAGCCGGAGCTGCGGCAGTGGCTGGACGCGCACGGTGGTCAGTAGGGCGGGCAGACTACTTTGATTTGCGCGGGGTGCGTATGGCGGGTTTGTTGGGGCGGCGGGAGTGGAGCAGGGTCTGCCAGTCGCATTCGGTCTGGGTGGCGTAGGCGGCGGCGAAGTTTGCGATGGCGGAGTCGAAGCGGGCGGAGACGCCGATGTATCCGGCGATGCTGCCGGGGTCGGCGGAGCGAGCGTGGCCGCGGGCGAGCGTCTCGCCGCAGAGGGTGGCGTATTCAAGCAGACCGGCGGACTTCAGCTCGCTCATCGGGACGGCGGCCTTGTGGTCGTTGAGCTGGCGGACGAGGAAGTCCCGGCCCTGGAGGGTGGTGTAGCCGAGGAAGGGATCGGACTGGAACTGCATGGCGCGCTGGCCTTCAACAACGCGGCGGCCCTGATGCGACTCGGCGGGCACATCGCCTAGATACGGGGCGTAGGCAGAGAGAGACTCCTCCTTGACCTGGAGGAAGAGCGGGTCACTTTCGCCGTTGCCCTGCAGGTAGATGCAGTAGTCGCGCAGGCCGACCGAGCCAGTGCCGACGATCTTGAAGGCGACGTCGAGCGGGGTGTACTGGGCGAGGAAGTGGCGTCGCTCGGGCTGGAGGGTTTCGGCGTAGGGGTTGAGCGAGTCGAGGACCTCACGGGCGAGGTCGCCATGGATGCGGGTGAGGATGGGCGGGGCCGATTTAAAGACGCGGGTCTTGAAGATGCGTGGGTGCGATCCGGTGCGCGGCTTTAGCTGCGAGGTTGCGCCTCTCTTGCTTCCGGCGGGCGCTTCGATGGTAAGGGCTTCGAGGTTGTGCAGCGGTGTGGCGCGCTCGGCGAGGCTCAGGATCTGCGAGATAGGCTCGACGGTGTGCAGGCGATGGACCTGATAGTGAGCGAGTTCCAGCACGGGCATCCGCGCAAAGGTGTGCATCGAGGTGCGATAGCGGGAGAGGAAGGCGTGCGTGGCGTCGCGGCAGAGGCCCGGCTTGGCGCCCGCCTCGCGTCCGGCAAGGATGAGGCTTACGGCGAGGCGCTTGACGTCCCACTCGAATGGGCCGCGGATGGTTTCGTCGAAGTCGTTGATGTCGAAGACGAGGCGTCCATCGGGCGCGGCGAAGGCCCCGAGGTTGCGGACGTGCGCGTCGCCGCAGAGCTGGGTGAGGATGCCGGTGTTGGGGCCGAGGGAGAGATCGCAGGCCATGATGGGCACGGCTCCGCGGAAGAAACCGAAGGGCGAGGCGGCCATGCGGTCGTATTTGATGGGGACGAGCGCGGGGACGCGGCCGCGCATGGATTCGGCGAGGAGGTGGAGCGGGTCGGCGCGACGGAGTTTGGGCTGCCAGCCTGCTTGATCGGCGCGGCGCATGTGCTTGCGCTGGGCCTGGCCGAGGGCGAAGCGTTCGCGGAGGGTGAGGGGAGTGCTCTTGGCCATGTGGCTAACGTACACCAAAATGAGACAGAATCGACTACGGATCGATAAGGACCAGCGCGACCAATGAATGGCCGGGTGCGTGGAGGGCCATCTACAGATACGGCCAGTGTAAGGCGAAGGCGCTCGGTGCAGCCAGATCATCCACGGGCGCTGTATGCTGAATGCGCTTGAGAGCGATTCAGTCGAATGGGTACGAGAGAGGAATCTGAACTAACGATGCGCACAGTATATTCCGCCCTTCTCGTCTTCGCCGTCATCTTCCCTGCGTATGGTCAGGATACCCGGACTGTAACAGAGCCGAAGATTCCTCGAAGTTGCACGGTGCTGACGGCGAGGCAAGCCTCACATGGGTTGGAGCTGCCTGAGTTGGATGAGAACAAGCCCGATACGAACCGTATCCAACAGGCCATGGACCATTGCAAGGCGGGGCAAGCCGTCGAACTGAAGGCAAGCGGGGGAGAGGATGCATTTCTCTCGGGACCGTTGGAATTGCGTCGAGGAGTTACCTTGCTGGTCGATAAAGGCGCGATTCTGTTTGGTTCGCGCAATCCGCGGGACTACGATGTGCAACCGGGTCTGTGCGGAACGATTACGGAGAAGAAGTATCCATACACGCAGGGGATTTCGGGGCATGGATGCAGGCCGCTGATCGGCGGGCACGATGTCTCCGGTGCAGCGGTGATGGGCGATGGCACTATCGACGGACGGCGCGGAGCCAAAATACTTGGGCAGGAGATCACATGGGAGGACCTGGCCGAACAGTCCATCATGGGCTGGCCGACGGAGTACACGCGATGGGCGCGAGGCGTGGGCAAGGTCCCGGTGGACATCACGAAACTTCCCAAGGTGGCCGGTTTGCAGAACAATCCGCGCATGTTGACACTGGTGGATTGTGACAACTTCACGCTGTATCGCATTCAATTGCGCAACTCACCAAACTTCGCCGTGTCTTATGCGGGCGGCAACGGATTCACGGTGTGGGGCGTGATCATCAACCAGGCGAAGGATGCGCTGAACGGTGATGGCATCAACCTGGGACAGCCGTGGCCGGAGGTTACGACGCCGACTACCAACGTCACGATTACTCACTCCTACATCTACGCGGGCGACGATAATCTGGCGATCAAATCGCGCACCGGATCTGCCACTTCTCACGTCACTGTGACCCACAACCACTTCTATGCGGGACACGGAATTGGAACCGGGAGTTCTACATCCGGCGGCATCAGCAACGTTCGCATCTCCGATCTGACGCTGGACGGCACAAGCACTGGCATCAACATGAAGTCGAACGACAAGCTGGGCGGGCTGGTGCAGGACATGGAGTTCAACGACCTCTGCATTCGCGGCAGCGGGAGCGCCATCTCGATTGGGACGCACTCCGGTTCCACGGGGCACCACGAGGTTGATGCTACGGAGAGCAACAAGACGCCTCAGTATACGGACATCCGTTTGAGCAACATTTCGATACAGGGTGGGGGTGGGATTGGAATCGATGGACTGGATGCGGCGCACCGCCTGGGCATCGCGTTCCACAACGTGGTGATGGAGCATCCCGAGACCACAAGGACATCGGCGCGACACGCGAAGATTGCGCTGGACGAGACGAATTTCACGTTCACGGGGGAGGACGTCACAGTCACCGGCAAGCCATCCCAGGGAACCGCCATGAGCTGTGACGGCAGATTTGTACCGTTTCCTGTGCCAGTGAGCGGGGAGTGACAGGTATTTGGCTTGAGCGCGGTTACATGATACAGAGCGTTCGCGCATGAGGGGCTGGAAGCGGGGACGCCAGATGAGGTCGTAGGCGCGCTCTTTGCCGGGGAAGATTGCGAACGCGGCTTTGCTTCGATCGGCGGTTACGATTTGCAGGGTAGAACCAGCGAAAACAAGAATGGGAACGAGCGATGAAGGATGACTACAATCTGCAACGGTTTGTGGATGCACAGGAGGGCGTGGTTGAGGGCGCATGCGCGGAACTGCGGCGGGGAAGGAAGACCGGCCACTGGATGTGGTTCATCTTTCCGCAGCTCAGGGGATTGGGGGCCAGTTCGATGGCGGAGTATTACGGAATCACATCGCTCGCCGAGGCCAGAGCGTATCTGGAAGATCCGCTGCTGGGGGAGCGGCTGATCGAATGCAGCCGGATTGTGACATCAATCGAGGGACGGAGTTTAAGGGAGATCTTCGGCAGTCCGGACGATATGAAGTTCAAATCGTCGATGACCCTGTTTGCCCGTGCGGCGGCAGAGAACTCAATCTTCATCGAGGCAATCAATAAATTTTGTGATGGGAGTTTCGATCCGTTAACTCTTAAAGCAGTTTCAGCGATGGTGTAATAAATCTCGCTGCGAGCAAAATACGGGGATTCTTTCCCTTCGCAAGCTCAGGGTCAGAATGACAATTCTTGTCACTCGATAGCAATAGTGAAAATTCTCTAAATACTGAGATTCTGGCTTCGCCAGAATGACGATTCTTCGTGGGCTTCGCCAGAATGACGACTCTTCGTGGGCTTCGCCAGAATGACGATTCTTCATGGGCTTCGCCAGAATCAGGGGATGGAGGCGGCGGGGAGGACGGAGATTTGGCCGTCGCGGGAGAGGAGGAAGGTGGTGAGGCCAAACTGGTCGGTGCGGAAGACGCGGGTGTGGGCGTCGTGGAGGCGCTGGATGATCTCCGGGCGGGGATGGCCAAAGGTGTTGTTGCGGCCGACGGAGATGACGGCGTCCTGCGGCGCGACGAGGGCGAGGAAGTCTGGCGTGATGGAGGTGCGGCTGCCGTGGTGGGCGACCTTGAGCAGGGTGTCTGGGCCGAGTTGGGCGGCGGGGTTGAGGAGGGATGCGGCGACCATCTGCTGCTCGCTGGGGGATTCGGCGTCGCCTTCGAGCAGGGCGGAGGATTGGCCGAAGACGATGCGCAGGACGAGCGAGTCGTTGTTGATGGGCGGGCCGGGGTTGGTGTAGGCGGGGGTGGGGGCAAGGACGGCGAGGTCGAGGGTGTCCCAGGTGAGGCGGTCGCCGGCGCGGAGGTGGCGGACGCGGATGCCGAGGAGGGCGGCCTCGGCGAGCAGGGCGCGATAGGGGGTGGAGTCGGGATCGACGGCGACCCAGAGCTCGCGGGGACGGAAGTTGCGCAGGATGGCGGGCATTCCTCCCATGTGGTCGGAGTGGGCGTGAGTGAGGGCTACGACGTCGAGGCGGCGGACCTGGCGCGACCAGAGGTAGGGCGAGACGATCTCTTCGCCGATGTCGAAGGTGGAGGAGGTGAGGGCGGCGTTTTCGGCGTTGGCGGCGGCTCCGGTGGGGCCTCCCGCGTCGATGAGCATGGCGCGGCCAGACGGACCGACGACGAGCAGCGAATCGCCCTGGCCTACGTCGATGGCTGTGACTTCGAGCTGGTTGGGATGGACGGCGGGCGGAGTTGGCCAGAGGACGATTGCGGCGGCGAGAGCGAGAACGGCGACGGCTGTCCATGCGTAGGCGCGCGAACGGCGGACGGCCCAGCAGCAGAAGGCGAAGCAGGCGACGGCGAGCAGAGCGTGAGTGAGTGTGGGGCCGGGAACGCGGAGGTCGGCGGCCGGCGCATGGCTGATGCGGCTGATGACGCCGGTGACGCCGTGCAGCAGAAGCGCCAGCGCGGCGCCGGGCAGAGCGGCTAGCCATGGGCTGATGAGCGACGCCAGGAAGGTGACGAGTCCGAGCGGTGCGAGCACGGCGACAAGGGGAATGCTGAACATGTTTGCTGGGATCGCGAAGATGGTGGCGCGATGGAAGTAGAGGGCCATGGGAAGCACCATGACGGCTTCGGCAATGAGACCGATCAGCGCAAGTTGAGCGGCCCAGAGGACTGCGATGACGACTCTTGCAGGGAGTAGATAGGCCCACTTGCCGAGGATGCCGGCGAGTGGTTCGCCAAACATGCGGAGCGTGACTCGCAATTGAGCGAAGCGCGGCGGAATCACTCGGTCGATCCAGAGGCGGTGGAGGTTGCGGGCGGCACGGGCGTAGGGCAGGAAGCTGCGCTCGCCCAGCGGCATGGCGATTCCCGCGATGGCGACGATGGCGAGAAAGGTCATCTGGAAGCTGGCCTCAAAGAGAGCGCGCGGAGACCATAGGAGGACGGCGAGCGCGGCGGCACCGAGGGCGTTGAGGACGTTGCGCTGGCGGGAGAGCAGGCGGGCGATGAGGAAGACGGCGGTCATCAGGAGGGCACGCTGCACGGGAACTCCGAAGCCGGTAAGCAGCGCGTAGGCGTAGGTGAGGGCGAGGGTGAGGAGGGTTGCGAGCCAGTTGCGCAGGCGGAGGCGGCGGGCGATCCAGAAGACGAGGCCCGCGAGCAGAGCGACGTGCATTCCAGAGACGACGAAGAGATGGAAGGAGCCGGTGCGCTGGAAGCCGACACGCAGTTGCTGAGTGAGGCTGGAGCGATCGCCGAAGAGCATTGCGTTGAGCATTCCGGCGTCTTTGGCAGTGAGACGGAGGCGCGGCGGAAGGTGTCGGTTTGCGGTGGAACGGGTGTAGGCGAGAAGTCGCGCGGCGGCCCAGCTCTGCGCGGCGAAGATGCGGCATTGCAGGATTGCTGAGGTGCGGCTCGCAGACAGGTCTGCGAGCGGGTGCAGGGATGGGGCACCGGGCAGGACATTTGCCAGGGGATGGAGCTTTGTCGCGGGGACGTTGGCGGAGGCGGCGATTCCCTGGTCGAGGAGGTAGTCGGCGTACTGCCATGCTCCGGGGTCGCGGTAACGCTCTGGATTTCATCGACTATTTTTCGGGAATGTGGTGGGCGCAACAGGGCTCGAACCTGTGACCCGCTGATTAAGAGTCAGCTGCTC
>DAIRTY010000091.1:0-7379 GCA_036803645.1 Acidobacteriaceae bacterium
TTCAGCGTGAACGGCAGTGCGGTGGGCTCACCCGTAACTCCGAACAGCAGCGGACAGGCAACCTACACCCCCAGCACTCTGCCAATTGGCACCACCACCATCAGCGCCGTCTACAGCGGCGACAGCAACTACATCGGCAGCACCTCATCCACACTGAGCCAGGCGGTGAATAAGGCGAATACAGCAACGTCGCTGGTCTCTTCGGCGAATCCGGCCATCTTTGGCCAGCCCGTGACATTCACCGCGATAGTCTCGGCCGTGGCCCCATCGACCGGGACACCGACGGGCACGGTGCAATTCAGCGTGAACGGCAGTGCGGTGGGCTCACCCGTAACTCCGAACAGCAGCGGACGGGCAACCTACACCCCCAGCACTCTGCCAATTGGCACCACCACTATTAGCGCCGTCTACAGCGGCGACAGCAACTTCATCGGCAGCACTGCAATCGCCCTGAGCCAGACGCTGAATAAGGCGGGTACGACGACAGCGCTGGTCTCTTCGGCGAATCCGGCCATCTATGGCCAGCCCGTAACCTTCACCGCGACGATCTCCGCCGTAGCTCCATCGACCGGGACGCCGACGGGTACGGTGCAATTCAGCGTGAACGGCAGTGCGGTGGGCTCACCCGTAACACCGAACAGCAGCGGGCAGGCAACCTACAGCAGCAGCACTCTCGCCGTTGGCTCAGACTCCATCAGCGCCGTCTACAGCGGCGACAACAACTTCATCGGCAGCACTGCAACCGCACTGAGTCAGACGGTGAACAAAGCCTCGCAGACCATCACCTTCACTGCGCCCACGTCACCGGTAACCTACGGCGTCTCGCCCATCACGCTGGTTGCAACCGGCGGGGCATCGGGCAACGCGGTAGTCTTCAGCGTCGTCTCTGGGCCGGCAACGGTCAGTGGCAGTACGCTGACGATTACCGGCGCGGGAACGGTGGTGGTGGCTGCCAACCAAGCCGGCAACGCCAACTACTCCGCCGCGACGCAGGTGACGCAGAACGTCGTGGTTAATCCTGCTTCGCAGACCATCACCTTCAGTGCTCCCGCATCGCCCGTCAACTTTGGTGTTGCTCCGATCTCCCTCTCGGCTACTTCCACCTCCGGATTGGCGATAACCTTCAGCGTCGTCTCCGGGCCGGGAACGGTCAGCGGCACCAACGGCAGTACGCTGACGATCAACGGAGTTGGAACCGTAGTAGTGGCCGCCAATCAGGCAGGCAATGCCAACTACTCGGCTGCAACGCAGGTGACGCAGAGCATCGTGGTCAATCAGGCCACCCCTGCGATCACCTGGCCGACTCCGGCGGCGATCTCCTATGGCACGGCGCTCGGCGCAACCCAGCTCGACGCCAGCTCAACCGTAGCCGGAACATTTGCCTATAGCCCGGCTGCCGGAGCGGTGCTGGGGGCTGGATCGCAGACGCTCTCGGTTACCTTCACCCCGACCAACACCACCAACTACGCCACAGCCACGGCCAAGGTCACGCTGGCCGTGAACAAGGCGTCGCTTCTGGTAACGGCGAACTCGCCGGTCATCGCCTACGGCGCGGCGGTGCCGGCATACACGGCGACGATCACCGGCTTCCTGGGCACGGACACAGCGGCAACGGCCGTAACCGGCTCGGCATTGTTGACGACCGTGCCGGCGGCGCCGAACGCGGTGGGCGGCTACACCATCACCGCGGCGCAGGGCACGCTGGCGACGGCCAACTACACCTTCAGCTTCGCCAACGGCACACTGACCATCGCCAAGGCCACGTCTTCGTTGACCGGACCGGCGTTGTCGGCGCAGCCGGTGCAGGTGGTCTTCAACCAGGCGGGATCGGTCCCGGTGACGGTGGCGGGACAGTACTCGGGCACGGGGATTGCAACGCCGACTGGGACCATCAGCTACACCATCGGCACAGGCAACGCCCAGACGGCGGCAATCTCCAGCGGCACGGCCACCGTAAGCATTCCCAGCACGCAGGCCTCGGGGCTCTACACGGTTACGGTGACCTATGCGGGCGACACCGACTACAGCATAGCCACCGCATTGAGCTTCCAGGTGCAGGTGGGCCCGCAGGCGCAGACCATCGCCTTTAACCCGCTGACGCCCGTGACATACGGAGTCGCTCCGATCGCGCTGAGCGCAACGGCCACTTCGGGCCTGCCGGTTTCGTTTACCGTCAAGTCCGGTCCGGCGACGCTCAACGGAAACGTGCTGACGGCAACCGGCGCTGGTTCCGTGGTGGTTGCCGCCGACCAGGCGGGCAATACGCTCTGGCAGGCGGCGACCGAGGTCACGCAGACCCTGACAATCGGCAAAGCCGCACCGGCGGCGATTGGGCTGGCATCCTCCTCCAATCCAGTGCTGGTCCAGAACGCGGTGACGTTGACGGCGACGGTCTCCTCGGCGACCGGATCGCCAACCGGCACAGTGACCTTCCTGGATGGTTCGACGCCGCTGGGCACGGCCACACTGGCTGGCGGAGTGGCGACCCTGACCACGTCCGGCCTGGCGGTTGGCTCGCACACAATCACGGCGGTCTACGGCGGCGATGGCAACTTCGTCTCGGCAACCAGCTCGGCGCTAACCGAGGTGATCGACGACTTCGACCTTGCCATTTCGGTTACCAGCGGATCCAGTTCGATCACCTCGGTGACGGCGTTGCCGGGTGGTACAGCCGTCTTCACCTTGACCGTGAGCCCAATCAACGCGGCTACCTTCCCGGCGGCGGTGACGCTGTCTGTCAGTGGCCTGCCACCAGGCGCGACAACGACCTTCTCGCCGGCCACGCTCCCCTCGGGTTCGGGGACGACGACAGTGACGCTGACCATCCAGTTGCCGCAGACTGCGGCAGCCCTGCATCCCACCCATGACCTGGGCCGCGGGTTGGCGCCGTTCGCTCTGGCGCTGCTGCTACTGCCCTTCGCGGGCCGATTGCGTCGCGCGGGCAGACGGTTTGGCCGCACGGTCTCGCTGCTGTTGTTGCTCGGCGTAACCATTGCCGTGGCGGCTGGACTGAGCGGATGCGGCTCCGCCAGCGGCTTCTTTGGCCAGCAACAAACAACGTACACGGTGACGGTGACCGGATCCTCGGGCGCGCTGTCGCACTCCACCACCGTGACCCTCACGGTTGAGTGACAAGGAGACGGATGAAAATGCGTCGATCGATCCGCACAAGGGTGTTCCTGGTAAGCGCATGCATGCTGGCTGGAGCTACCGCCTGGGCGCAACAGCCCTATCCCGGCGCAAGCCCGGCCATTGTCTCCACCGACCTGGCCGTAACCTACGCGGCGGAGCGGGCAGAACTCGCGCCCGGTAACTGCGGTTGTTCCTGGCTGCAGGGAGGCAGCGCAGACGTGGCAGTGACTTTCAGAAGTGGCCTGGGCATCGCCGCCAGCGTGACCGGAGACCATGCCTCCAACTTCGCGCCCGGAGTGGATGTGAACAAGGTCGCATTCATGGCCGGTACGCGTTATACCTATACCGCCTGGACCGGCCAGGCCGCCACTACCGATGTGCGCCGCATGCAACTCTACGGGCAGGTGCTCTTCGGCGGCGTTCATGCCTTCAACGGCGTCTTCCCAGCCACCGCGGGAACCACCTCCAGCGCCACATCGTTTGCCCTACAGGCCGGCGCAGGCCTCAATCTGTTCTTCTCCAAGAGCTTCGGCGTGCGCTTGCTGCAGGTGGACTACGTTAGGACTGCGCTGCCCAACAGTGCCTCCAACACACAGAACGACCTGCGCCTCGCTTGCGGCCTTCTCTGGCACATCGGCAGACACTGAGCAATCCTCCGGAGCTTTCGGCTGCGCTGGTGGCGTGGACGGTACGGGGCGGGTGGGCACGTGCGATGCAGTCGGCGCGGGTGACGCTGCCTGGACGGGTTGCGCCGGTGGTGCGGGCGATGTGGGGGCAGCCTTGGAAGAGGGTATCTGCGCGAGGACGGAGGCGGGCAGCACGGCTGGTGTAGATGGTGCTGGTGGTGCCAGTTGAACTTGCATTGCGATGGTCCTCCTTGAACTGAGCGCGGAAATCGTTCTACTTAAGATCCAAAAGACGAATTCCGCAAATCACTTCATTTCAAGGTCGCGCCTCCGCTCAGGTGACAATAGACATGTGAAGCGTTCCGGCACTGCCGATCTTCCTCTCCACGGTGGACGCATACCGCCTTGGCTGGCAGAACGCATGACCCAGCTTGGGACTGCCATCGTCGAGAACGTCGTGCTGTCGTATGGACCGTCGGAGTTCCTCACCCGCCTGAGCGATCCATTCTGGTTTCAGGCTCTCGGCTGCGTGATGGGCATGGATTGGCACTCCTCCGGCATCACCACATCCGTGATGGGGGCCTTGAAGCGCGGACTCAATCCTCGGTTCTCCGAGCTTGGCTTCGCAATATGCGGCGGGCGTGGCCGACACTCTGTTCGGACACCCGATGAGCTACGAGCCTTCTCCGGTCGCACTGGGCTGAACGGCGATGTACTCGCCCGCACCAGTCGCCTCACGGCTCGTGTGGACAATAATGCCATTGCCGATGGTTTTCAGCTTTACCTGCACTCCTTCGTGATCCACCAGTCGGGGGAATGGTCCGTCGTACAACAAGGGATGAACCCGGCGAGTCATCTGGCTCGGCGCTATCACTGGCACTCCACCACCGTGCGCGACTTCGTTTCCGACCCACACACTGCGATTCTCGGCCAACCCCAGGGGACGATTCTCAATCTGGTCGATGCCCGAGCCAACAGGGCTCAACAGGCGCTGCTGATGATCGCGAAGGAACCGGTCGAATCCTCGTTGCAGGACGCCCGCAAACTCACCATGCCATCGCATCACGATGTCCGTGCCGCCGATGTAGACCTCAAGCGGCTTGGTGCCGTGCTGGCGGTCGCCCATGACCAGGAACTCCGGGACTTCGCATCGCTCCTGCTGGTGGAGGGCCTGGGACCGCGCACCTTGCAGTCGCTCGCGCTGATTGCCGAGGTCGTACACGGTGTACCCAGTCGGTTCTCCGACCCGGCGCGGTTTTCGTTTGCGCATGGTGGCAAGGACGGCCATCCGTTTCCGGTCCCGCTGAAGACCTACGACGAGTCGCTAGGAGTGCTGCGCCGGGCCTTGGATGCTGCGAAGCTCGGAAAGACGGAGAAGATCGAAGGTTTCCGACGCCTGGACCGCTTGACCCGCGCAGTTGAGGAAGAGCGCCAGCCGCTTGCGGACTTCACTGCTGCCATCGCCCATGAGAGTGCCATCTCGTCTTCCCTGGGCGGTAGGACAGTCTTCGACGATGTGCGTCGATCGAAGAGCAAGCGTGCCGATCCTCAGCTCTCTCTGTTTCAGAACGAGCGGTGAACGATACCGCGATTTCTGCGGTCGCCCCCGCTCTCTGCTGATCAACTTCGATATCTCGCACACCTGGACCGTGGCCGTCGAGACCGGCAACACGGCGCTGACCCTGGGATTCATTCAGGTCCAGGAGTGAGCAGAGGGGAGCGCAATGTCACGAGTGATCGCAAACCGATAAATCTGGGACGTAGTCTCATGCACCCGTTTGGCAACATCTCTTGCATAGCGTCTCTCGAATGAACTGATAATGGACGAGGAGGATCAGCTAAGTGCGAGGAAGTGTTGCTTTGGTTGCCCCCCAGGGATTCGAACCCCGATTGATCGGTTCAGAGCCGACTGTCCTACCATTGAACGAGGGGGCAGCGGCGATGCACGCTCACCCGGCGCGAGCCGGCGGATTGCTCCGCTGACTGCCTTTTAGAGTGTACTGGGTGGGCTGCGCGGGGTCAACGCCACGGGCAGCCGTGAAGTCGCGTCAGTTGCCCGCTACTGTTGCCCCGGCCAGTTCAGCAACCGCTTCGCTGCGGGCATCCGTACCATCTTCCAGAACTGCGCGTATCTGTTCCAGTCCCCAATCCAGGTCGGCCTTCGAGATGATCAGCGGCGGTGCCAGGCGGATGACGTATTCGTGCGTCTCCTTGCACAGCACGCCGCGCAGCTTCAACGCCTCGCAGATTGGCCGCGCCGGGCGGTTCAGTTCCATGCCGATCCAAAGTCCCTTGCCGCGCACCTCCACAACGTACGAACTGCGGATGTTCTTCAGGTAGTTCAGCGCATAAGCGCCCAACTCCGCCGAGCGCGCCGGCAGTTTCTCGTCCACAATCACGCGCAGCGCGGCGCGCGCAATGGCGCAGGCCAGCGGGCTGCCGCCAAAGGTGCTGCCATGGTCGCCCGGCCTGAAGACGCCCAGCACCTCGCGCGAACTGAGCACTGCGGAGACCGGGTAGAATCCGCCGGAGAGCGCCTTGCCGATAATCAGGACATCGGGCGTGACTCCCTCGTGCATCGAGGCGAACAACTTCCCCGTGCGCCCCAGGCCGGACTGGATCTCGTCGGCCATCAGCAGCACATTATTCTTGCGGCAGATCGCCGCAGCCTCATGCAGGTAGCCCTCCGGAGGCACGATAATCCCCGCCTCGCCCTGGATCGGCTCCACCAGAAATGCGCAGGTATTCGCCGTAATCGCGCCCCGCAGGGCCTCGATATCGCCGAAGGGCACCTCGCGGAATCCCGCCGGAAACGGCCCAAAACCGAAGCGATACTGATCTTCGGTCGAAAATCCGACGATGGCGATCGTGCGCCCATGAAAATTGTTGGCTGCAACCACAATCTCAGCCTTGCCGGCGGCGATTCCCTTCACCGTCTCGCCCCACTTGCGCGCGGCCTTCAGCCCTGTCTCCACCGCCTCCGCGCCGGAGTTCATCGGCAGTGCCATCTCATAGCCGGTCAGCTCATGCAGGTCGCGGTAGAGCAGCGGTAGCTGGTCGTTGCGAAACGCGCGCGAGGTCAGCGTCACCTTCTTCGCCTGCGCAAGCATCGCCTCAAGGATCGCGGGATGGCAGTGCCCCTGGTTCACCGCTGAGTAGGCCGCCAGAAAATCCAGATAGCGGTGGCCTTCTGTGTCGTAAACCCAGGCCCCCGACGCGCGCTCGATCACCACGTCCAGCGGAGCATAGTTGTGGGCGCCATAACGGTCTTCAAGAGCAATCAGTTCAGCGGAAAGCATCGCAAACACCTTCATAACCAGGTTATTGGCCACGCCGCGTATGTTACGCAGCCAGAGGAAAGGCCAACTCACCTAACAATGTTACTAGGTTGCATATTCATGCAGCTCCGCGCTGCATCTATATGCAAAAGAAAGCTGCGAAACAACAAACAACCTTGAAGGGGAGCGACTTGAGTCGCGCCATGAATAGCCTCTGATAAATGCGGCTTATCGTGCTTCTCTTGTTGGTATAGAGCCGAAACCCTCAAGTCGTCATTCCGGCGCAGCCCCCAAGAGTCGTCATTCTGGCGCAGCCCCCAAGAGTCGTCATTCTGGCGCAGCC
>DAIRTY010000092.1:0-7294 GCA_036803645.1 Acidobacteriaceae bacterium
GGTTTGCCATCTCCGTTCATGTCCTGCAACAGCATGGAGTAGACACCCTTGTCGAAGGTGAGAGCAGAGTGAGCCGTGAATACACCGGTGCCATCGCCGGTGTACACCGTGGCGGAGTGGCCGGCTTGTCCGTTGATGATGAAGAATGCGTGTCCGTTGCTATCGAAGTTGCCGGTTAGTTTGTCGAAGCTGCCGGTATAGATTGGGCCTGCGCCATCGGCCAACGGAATCTGGATCGCGTGGATCAGCGAGAAGCCGGGCAGCATACCGCCGGTCGATTTGTTGTTGGAGAAGACGTAGAGGTAATTGTTCGCGCTGTCTTCAACCAGGAGTTGGGGCAGTCCGCCGGTCGTGAAGGGGAGGGCGGCGATGGAAGCGAAGTACGGGGTCTTACTTCCCTGTGTCGGGAACGTCATGCAGCCGCTTACGCCATTCGTGGGAGGGTAGGCATTTCCCCCGCTATATGAACTGACACCGTTACGACTGAAGTTGTAGTTGTTTGAGTTTTCGCCGGTGCCGTAGTAGACGCAGATATAGTTTCCTCCAGGGATTGCGCCTGGAAGGGGGCTGAGCGCGAAGGCGAAGTCAACCTTCCCATCGTTATCGAAGTCGCCCAGCGCTGCGACGACATTCGAGACATTGGTAAAGGGGATTGTTTCCGCGTCATGATACTCGAAACCTGTCTGTGCGTTGATCAGTATGCCAGCAACGATGGTAGGGAGTACGGCGCCGGTCGAGGCGGCAGCCATGGTGGGAGCGTTGATGTACAGGATGTCCGGGCCTGGGGCGTTGGACTGGTACTGAAAGGTTCCGCTCAGGATGCTGGTGACCCGGCCGCCGGTCGACTGCACATAGGGCAGGGCATTGAACTGCGCCGACTGCTGGGCGGCGCAGACGCCCGAGGCCATGCCCAGAAGGCAGCAGAGTGTACGGCGGAGGATGCGACCGAAGCATGACATGGGAGCACCGGCCCGAGAGCCCAGGGCGTGGGAGGACATCTGTCAATTTACCACGCGCGCCGTACGGTGTACGAGGCTGCCGCAAAGCGCAAAGCCCCCGGCTGTGGCAGAATGCTAGAGTCTACTTTGCTTTGTTTTGGCCGTTCCTCCTGCCGGACGCGCGGCCCGGACACTGCCTGCGCAGGCCGTCGCCGAAGAAGTGCGGCGCGGCAACCCGAGGCCCATGAACCTGCCCAACTCCATCACGCTCAGCCGCATTGCCGCCGTGCCGCTGCTGATGTGGATTCTGTCGCCGGCCTTCCCCGCCAACCACGCGGCCCACGGCCTGGCGGGCGGCGAACAGGAACTGATTGCCTCCGGCGTCTTCATCCTGGCCTCCATCACCGACGGCCTGGACGGCTACCTGGCCCGCCGCCGCAAGCAGATCACCACCCTGGGCATGTTGCTGGACCCGCTGGCCGACAAGCTGATGATCACGGCGGCCTACATCATACTGGTGGCGTACAACCCGCGCGTTGTGCCGCCCTGGATCGCCGTCATCATCATTGGCCGGGAGTTCCTGGTCAGTGGGCTGCGCTCCATCGCTGCGTCGGAGGGCTTCACCATCGACGCCAGCGAGATCGGCAAGCTGAAGACGGTGATCCAGATCGTCTCGGTGGTGTCGGCGATCCTGGCGCACCACTGGGACTACTGGCTATGGTTCCCGACCAAACGTGGGGAAGGCTTCATCGTCGCCGTGCATATGATCGCGGTGTGGGCGATTTACTGGATGACGATCGTCTCCATCATCTCGGCGGCGGACTACTTCATCGGCTTCTGGAACAGGATCGACCACGTAAGCGAACGCACGCGCACGCGGCGCAGTTCGGTGCTCAGCCGCCGCAAGGCCAAGCGCGAAGCCGCCGAGCACCCCCGCCGCATCGGCTAGGGGATCTTCCGCCTACGCAAAGCGAATCCGCTCTATCATCGTCTGTGTCGATAAGAACTGACATCGGGAGGGAATGACTGTGTGGCGAGTGATTGCCGGTTTTGCGTTTTCGATTCTGGTGGGCCATATCGTGCTCTGGTTGTTGATCGAGAAAACTTTGTGGCCCTTTGTTCGCAAGCACCATCCACCCGACCCGGACCACCAAAAATCCCGCTTAAGCTGGATCGTCGGCATCCTGGAGAGGACAATCTACACCGGGGCGTTCATGCTTCCCGGCAGTGGGATTCAACTGGTCGCGGGCTTTCTTGCGCTGAAGGTCGCCTCCCGGTGGCATAGCTCCTCCGGCCCGCGCTCCACGGTGGACAGCGATAACATCTGGATTATTGGCACAACCCTCTCGGTGCTGTTTGGTTTGATCGGAGCGTGGATAGCCCTGGGGCATATGCCTCCGCTGGCCAACATCAAGAACATCAACCCCGTGCAGTAAGCGTGGCGCGAATAGCCGTGCGCGGCCCGCGGTGTAAAGTCGAGTCATAGGGGACTGCCATGAGCAGCAACGCCAATCCAGCTCCGCCGCTGCGCAAGACCGCGCTCAACGCCACGCATCGCGCGCTCGGCGCAAAGATGGTCGACTTCGGCGGATGGGAGATGCCGGTCCAGTACTCCGGCCTCATCGCCGAGCACATGGCCGTGCGCACCAGTGCCGGCCTCTTCGACGTCTCGCACATGGGAGACATCCAGTTGCGCGGGCCGGGATCGCTGGCCGCGGTGCAGCATCTGTGCATGAACGACGCCTCGAAGCTGGCGGTGGGGCAGGCGCAGTACTCGGCGATGCTTACGCCGGATGGGACGTTCGTTGACGACGTGGTGGTGCATAAGCTCAGCGACAACGACTATCTGATCGTCATCAACGCAGGAACACGCGAGAAGGATGTGGCGTGGGTACGCAAGCAGATCGGGCAGATGCCCGGCGTGCATGTCAGCGACTACAGCGACTACTACACGCAACTCGCAATTCAGGGCCCAAAGGCCGAGGCGACGCTGGCCAAGCTGACCGGTACGGATCTGAGCGCGATCAAGAACTACTGGTTCACTTATGGAAAAGTCTGCGGGTTGCACAACGTAATGATCGCGCGCACCGGCTACACCGGCGAGGATGGCTTCGAGATCTATATCCCCTCGGACGAGCCAACCAGCGCGCGTGTCTGGGGAGAGATCGTCAACGCTGGCGCGGAGTTCGGCATTCTGCCCTGCGGCCTCGGCGCGCGCAACACGCTGCGGCTGGAATCGGCGATGGCGCTCTACGGCCACGAAATCTCGGACACCATCAACGTCTTCGAGGCCAATCTGGGCCGCTACGCCAAACTCGACAAGGGCTCGGACTTCGTGGGCCGCGCCGCGCTGGTGGCGATAGAAGCTGCCGGTGGGCCGAAGCGCAGACTCGTTGGGCTGGAGATGATCGAGCGCGGCATTGGACGCGACGGCTACCCCGTCTGCACCGTCGGCGGCGAGCGCATCGGCCAAATCACCAGCGGCTCGCCCGCGCCATTCCTGAAGAAGAACATCGCGCTGGCCTATGTGCCCGTGCAATTCGCCGCCCTCGACGAGGTCGTCGCCGTAGAGATTCGCGGCCAACTCGTGAAGGCAAAAATAGTCGCAACCCCGTTCTACAAGCGACCGAAACAATAGATCGTTCAACCAAAGTGAATAGGAGAACACGATGCAGTTTTTAGTCCTGACAAAACGCCGCATGGACGCGTTCCCCGCCGAGCAGTGGACGCCGGAGCTGATCGCGGCCGAGTCGCAGCGCGTGCGCGAGATGCACGCATCCGGTTCGCTGCGCTCCATCTGGCGGCGCAAGGACACCCCCGGCGCGGCGATCCTCTTCGAGGCGGCCAGCGAAGAAGAAGCGCGAACGCTTGCTTCGTCGCTGCCGCTGGCCCAGCGCGGGATGATCGAGTTCCCTCTCATCACGCAACTGGAGCCCTACCCCGGCTTCGGGCCACGCTGAAGCTGCGATTTCCGCGCGGTTTTTCTTCTCACCCCACACTACAATGAACGCTGGAGAATGGAGAACGCAGATTATGTCCTATCCCACGGATTACAAGTACACCAAGGAACATGAGTGGATCTCGGTGGCAGGCCTCGCCGGGACCGTCGGCATCACGGACTACGCGCAAAGCTCGCTGGGCGACATCGTATTCGTCGATCTACCCAAGGTGGGCGACACGCTCGAGGCGGGCAAGATCTTCGGCTCGGTGGAGAGCGTGAAGGCCGTCAGCGACCTCTTCTCGCCGGTCTCTGGCACCGTGACGGCGATCAACGAAGAGCTGAAGCAAAAGCCGGAGTGGGTCAACGCGGACGCCAATGCGACGTGGCTGATGAAGCTAGAAGTCTCCAACCCAGCCGAGTTGGACGCGCTGCTATCTGCGGCAGACTACGAGGCCTTTATCGCCGAGGAGACGGGAAACTAAGGATGCGTTATCTGCCCAAATCGCCCGCCGACCGCAAAGAGATGCTTGCGGAGATCGGCGTCGATTCCATCGACGATTTGTTTTCGACGATTCCCGCTGAATTTCAACTGACGCGCGATCTCAAGATTCCGCGCCAACACTCGGAGTCGGAGATCGTCGACCGCTTCCGCGCCTTCGCCGGGAACGATGCGACGGGCTATGCCAGCTTCCTCGGCGCGGGCGCGTATCGCCACTACAGACCCGTGATTATTGACTCGCTGGTGCAGCGCGGCGAGTTTTTGACCAGCTATACGCCGTATCAGCCGGAGATCGCGCAGGGCACACTCCAAGCAATGTTCGAGTTCCAGACGATGATCTGCGAGCTGACCGGGATGGAGGTTGCGAACGCGTCGATGTACGACGGGTCGACCGGCGCGGCCGAGGCGATGATGATGGCCGTGCGCATCACTGGACGCGACAAGGCCGTAGTTGCCCGCACCGTTCATCCCGAGTATCGCGAGGTCCTCGCCACCTACGCGCAGCATCAGGAGATTCCCATCAGTGAGGTTGGTTATGCGGCGAACGGGCGCGTGGATTTGAGTGCGCTGAATGCGGCGATAACGAACGAGACGGCTTGTGTGTTGATCCAGTCGCCAAACTTCTTCGGGACGATCGAGGATGTCGCTGCGATTGCGGAGATCGCACATGCGAAGGGCGCACTGCTGATTGTGTCGATTGCCGAGGCCATCTCGCTCGGCATCGTCAAGCCGCCCGCCGAGGCCGACATCGTCTCGCTGGAGGCGCAGTCGTTTGGCGTTGCGGTCAGCTACGGCGGACCGTACTGCGGCGTCATCGCATGCAAGGAAAAGTTCATACGCCAGATGCCGGGGCGGCTGGTCGGCGAGACGAAGGACGCCGACGGCAAGCGTGGCTACGTCCTCACGCTCTCCACCCGCGAGCAGCACATCCGGCGGGAGAAGGCGACGAGCAACATCTGCACCAATCAGGCGCTGGTCGCGCTGATGGCGACGATCTTCCTCACCGTCTACGGCAAGCAGGGGCTGAGGGAGTTGGCCGAGCAGAACCTGGCGAAGGCGGATTATCTGAAGAGCGTGCTCGCTGCCGATGCAAAGCTCCTCTTCGAAGGCGCGCCGCGCTTCCATGAGTTCGTGCTGCAACTTCCCGCCAACGCGGAGCAGACCAACGCCACGCTACTCGAACACAAGATCATCGGAGGCCTGCCGTTGGCTAAGTGGTACCCCGAGCTTGGCCCCAACGCCAGCCTCTGGTGCGCCACCGAGCTGACGACACGGGTGCAGATCGACGCCGCAGCCGCCAGCCTGCGGGCAATCGTTCCAGCGGCGGAGCCGACGAGGGTCTGATGGATATTTCGGCGATTGAGGGCGCGGAGCTGAAGTCGGTGGAGTTTGTGGAGGACTATCTACGGCTTCGCTTCGGCGAGCCGCTGCTGCGACTCTACGACTGGCCGCACGTCCTGCTCACCGATTCTTCCGTGGCCTTCGGTGAGCCGGAGTATCGCAATGCCCTCTGCGCGCAGATCGGCGAGACGGTCACCACCGCAATGCTCGAAGAGGGCGACGCGCTGACGGTTGAGTTCGGCAACGGCATCGTCTTCGGCCTCTCGCTGCGCGAAGAGGATGTGGATGGCCCGGAGTCAGGCAGCTACTCTGCCACCGGAGACGAAGCCGACGCACAGGAGTTTTGATGATGTCAGATGACACAAAATTCGTAGGCACACCGCGTAAGGCGACGACGCATGTCAATCAGAACGAGGGGTTGATCTTCGAGAAGTCGTCGCCGGGGAAGAAGGCGTATCGGTTGGCGGAGCTGGATGTGCCCGCTATCGATGCCGCGTCGTTGCTGGGTGAGAGCGTGCGCGGCGACCTGGGCGTGATGCCCGAGCTATCCGAGATCGAGATCATTCGTCACTTCACGCGCCTGTCTACTTGGAACTACGCCATCGACCTCGGCATGTATCCGCTCGGCTCTTGCACGATGAAGTACAACCCGCGCGTCAATGAAGCGGTTGCGGCGCTCGAAGGCATCGCCAATGCGCATCCCTATCAGCCGGAGTCGCTCAGCCAGGGATGCCTCGGCATCATGAAGCTGTTGCAGGACTGCCTCATCGAGATCACCGGCATGGATGCGATCACGCTGCAACCCGCAGCGGGCGCGCACGGCGAGTTCACTGGGATACTTCTCGTCCGGGCGTACCACGAGAGCCGGGGGAACGCGCGCAAGAAGATTCTGATTCCGGATTCCGCGCATGGCACCAACCCCGCGTCGGCCGCGGTCTGCGGCTATCAGGTGGCGAATCTGAAGTCGAACGCGCAGGGCATGGTGGACCTCAGTGAGTTGGAGCGCATGGTGGACGAAGACACCGCCGCGCTGATGCTGACCAACCCATCGACCATCGGCGTCTTTGAGAGCGAGATCCACAAGATCGCCGAGATCCTGCACGCCAAGGGCGCGCTGCTCTACATGGACGGCGCCAACATGAACGCGCTGGTGGCGAAGACGCGCCCCGGCGACTTCGGCGTCGATGTGATGCACCTCAACCTGCACAAAACCTTCTCCACGCCGCATGGAGGCGGTGGGCCGGGCTCGGGGCCAGTGGCATGCAAGAAGATTCTGGAGCCGTTTCTTCCGAAGCCCGTGCTAGTGACACGCGCCGACGGCTCGCTTGGTCTCAACTACGACCGACCGCAGAGCGTGGGCCGCGTGCGCGCGTTCTACGGCAACTTCGGGATGTTTGTGCGCGCGTTGGCTTATATCCTCGCCAACGGCCCGGACGGCCTGCGCCAGACCACCGAGGACGCTGTCCTCAACGCCAACTACATCCGCGCCAAGCTCTCCGGCACCTTCGATCTTCCCTTCACCACGCCGACGCTGCACGAGGTCGTCTTCTCCGACCGCCTGCAATCCGCCAATGG
>DAIRTY010000093.1:0-7294 GCA_036803645.1 Acidobacteriaceae bacterium
GGGGTGGGGTTCGTCGGGATCCTTCGCGCTCGAAAGACGCGCTCAGGATGACAGCGTAAAACAAACAACAACGAAGAACGGGCAACGGCTAAGGCCAATACGGAGATTCTGGCTTCGCCAGAATGACGACTCGCGGAGGGCTTCGCCAGAATGACGAACTAAAACAGGCAACGGCAAGGACTGGAGGTGCGAGCTATCTACATCCCACCCATCGCAGAATCGCGATGGATGGGGCACCCGGCCGTGAGCCGGGAACCTACAGGTACCAGGGGATGTTGACGACGATGATGCGCTGTTTTCCTTTGAGCAGGAGCAGCAGCTTGAGCATCTGCACGCGCTGGTTATGCAGGAAGTACTCCCACCAGTGGCGGACGACCAGCTCGGGCAGAAGCACGGTGATCTTACGATCCGGGTTCTGCTGCTCGAGTTCCAGGATGTAGTCCATCAGCGGGTTGATGATGAGGCGGATGTTGGAGTGGAGGGTGATGAGTTCCGGCTCGTGCAGGCCCTGGTCGCGGATGGGCTTGAGGACGTTCGCCTCCCAGACGGGATCAAGCGTCTGTTCTCCGTCTGCGCCGATGACGTTGACGACCTTGATCTCCTTGGAGAGCAGCAGGGCGAAGCGCAGGGCTTTTTCGGTCATGCGGTCCCATCGCGCCATGGGGATGATGACCAGCGGCTGCTGCATGTTGGTCAGGTTGAGCGGGGACATCTCGACGACCTCGCCGTTGACCCGCCTGTAGTGCTTCTTGATTACCACCATCAGCACGATCAGCATAGGCACCAGCAGCGCGACCATCCACGCACCGGAGGTGAACTTGGCGGCCAGTACGATGAGTGTGGTGATGCCGGTGGCGATGGCGCCGATGCCGTTGACGCACATGTGCCAGCGGCGGCCCTTGTGAGAGTCCCCCTGCTTCTTCCAGTGGACGACCATGCCGGCCTGGGAGAGGGTGAAGGCGAGGAATGCGCCGATGGCGTAGAGCGATATGATGTTGTCGATATTGCTGCTGAACTTGATGAGGATGACTGCCGTCAGAAATGTGAGGGCATAGATCCCGTAGGAGTAGAGCAGGCGGCGTCCGCGCAGGACGAAGACATGGGGCAGGAAGTCGTTCATGGCGACGGCGCGAGTGACACGGGGGAAGTCGGCGAATGCGGTGTTGGCGCTCAGGGTGAGGGCGAGGAAGATGGACCACATGGTGAAGTGGAAGAACCAACTGCGTCCGAAGACCGCCATCACGATCAGGCTGAGCAGGCTCTGGTATCCCGGATGGAGAGGGTCCATTGCCATAATTCCATACTGCTTGGCAAGCCATGCGATGCCGAAGAGCATGACGACGAGCGTGCTCATGATGACGGTGAGCGCCATCTGCGCGTTCCTCACCCTGGGCTCGCGGAAGGCCATCACGCCGTTGGAGACTGCCTCGACGCCGGTCATCGCGGCGCAGCCATTGGAGAAGGACTTGAGCGCGAGCCAGACGCCGAGATAGGCGATGGTGGCGGGCAGAGCGTGCGGCATCTCCGCGCGGGCGATGGGATGGCCTCCCGCCGCATATACGCGGAAGACGCCGAAGGCCACGGTCGTCAGTACCGTCCCGACAAACAGAAAGGTGGGAAGGATGAAAGCGGCGCCCGTGTCCTTGACGCCGCGCATGTTGACCAGGGCAAGGAACGCCAGCACGACCAGGCACATCATCAGCATGTGCGGCTGCAGCCACTGCTGGTCGCTGACGACGGCCCCGACGCCGGCCGTGATGCCAACCGCGGCGGTGAGGATGTAGTCGATCATCAGCGCGGCGGCGGCAAGCAGGCCTGCGCCGGTGCCGAGGTTCTCCGACGCAACGGTATAGGAGCCGCCGCCGGTGGGATATGCCGCAATGGTCTGGCGATAGCTGAAGAAGACGATGCCCAGCAGAATGAGAACGACTGTGACGATAGGAATCAGGTGGGCGATGCCGGCGACGCCCAGCGGGATGAGCAGCGCGAGCGCCACCTCCGGCCCATACGCGGCAGAGGTCAGTGCATCCAGGCCGAAGATGGGAATTCCGGCGGATACTCCGATGTGCTCGGCGCGTTCTTCGCTCGTGGCCAAGGGTCTGCCAAACAGGGAATCAGCTAAGGACATGTGACTTTAATAATAGAACGTCCGGCGGACAACCTGGCCGCGATAGTGGATTCCATGAAAATACTTTTGGATCGGGTCTTCCACACTCGCATCTCATCATTGAAGGGTTATGACCCAGAACGCAGGGGGAGTTGTAACCCAAGACGCGGTTCGGAGCGCTCCGCGGCAGCTTGCAACGCCATGAAACCGGCACAACTATAATTGTCGAGAACCTTCAGGAGAGAATTATGTCTACGCCTATCTACGAACTTCCTGTTCATACCATCACCGGAGAGGCTACCTCGCTGGCGGCGTTTCGCGGCCATGTGCTGCTGGTGGTCAATGTCGCGTCCAAGTGCGGCCTGACACCGCAGTACGACGCGCTGGAGAAACTGTACGAGCAGTACAAGGAGAAGGGCCTGGCCGTGCTGGGCTTTCCGGCCAACGACTTTGCGGGGCAGGAGCCGGGCTCGAACGACGAGATTGCTACATTCTGCCGGGCTACGTTTGGGGTCAATTTCCCGATGTTCGCCAAGATTGCCGTCACCGGAGAAGCGACAGATCCGCTGTACCAGGCGCTGATCGCCGCCGAGCCCAAGGCCGCGGGTGCAACGCGCGAGGCGTTTCGGGCCAAGCTGACTGGGTTTTTGGGTAAGAGTGGCGCGACGCCGAACCCCGAGCCGGGGATTCTGTGGAACTTCGAGAAGTTCCTCATCGACCGCACAGGCAAGGTGATTGCGCGCTTCTCGCCCGAGGTTGTGCCGGACGATCCGGCGATTGTCGCGGCCATCCAAGCCGCGCTGGCAAACTGATGCTGGCTGAACTGGTTCTGGTTGAACGATGCTGCCGGGGCCGCGCGCAAGAACCTGCGGTTCTGGCTTAGCCATTGCAGCGATACTCTTGAGGAAATGCAGATGCTCTCTTGCTTGCTTTGCGGTAAGGCTGGCGAATTCAGGCGCGTGCTGCTGGGGCCGCTCGCGGCTTTCCTTGTTGTCTCGTCGCTGGGTGCCCAGACGCAAGTCCCGCAGAACACGATGACGATGGAGAATCGAGGAGCATCGCAGACGGGGACGGCATGGCCGGCCGCGGATGGCGTCTACACAATCGAGAACTTCCGGTTTGGCACCGGGGAGAGCCTGCAGCAGCTTCGCCTGCACTATCTGACACTGGGAACGCCGCACCGCGATTCGTCGGGACACGTCGATAACGCGGTGCTGTTGCTGCATGGCACGGGCGGGAATGCCTCCTCGCTGTTGGCACCGCAGTTCTCGGCTGTATTGTTCGGGCCGGGGCAGCCGCTGGATATCACGCGCTATTTCCTGATTCTGCCGGACGACATCGGACATGGCATCTCCAGCAAGCCTTCGGACGGCCTGCATGCGCGCTTCCCGAAGTATGACTACGACGATATGGTCCAGAGCCAGCACCAGATGCTGCTGAATGGGCTGCATGTCGATCATCTGCGGCTGGTCCTGGGGACGAGCATGGGATGCATGGAGTCGTTTGTGTGGGGCGAGACCTACCCCGGCTTCGCCGACGCATTGATGCCACTGGCGTGTCTTCCGGTGCCGATTGCAGGACGCAACCGCATGATGCGCTACATGGCGATCAAAGCGATTGAGGACGATCCGCAGTGGCATGGTGGAGACTACACAACAGAGCCAATGGAGGGCCTGCGCACCGCGGCCGAGTTGACACTGGTGATGGGCTCGGCCCCGCTGTACATGCAGAAGATCGCGCCAACGAAGAAGGCGGCAGAAGATTACATCGACGACTATCTTGCGAAACGGGTGACCCCGCTCGATGCGAATGACATGATCTACCAGTGGGACGCAAGCAGAAACTACGATCCCAGCGCGCATCTGGACCGCATCCAGGTGCCCGTGATGTGGATCAACTCGGCGGACGACTATATCAATCCGCCGGAGCTTGGGATCGCCGAGAAAAATGCTGCAAAGCTCGCGCACGGGCGGTTTGTGCTGATTCCCATCTCCGACGCGACGCGCGGCCACGGGACGCATACCCAGGCGGCAGTGTGGAAGGACTATCTGGTGGAGTTGCTGAAGGAATCGGAGAAGAAGTAGCCGGACGGCAAGATGCAGTGGACTCTTCCTGCATGGAACTGCTGCACTGGTTCCACTTATCGCAAGCGCATCCTGGTTAGAGCAGAGAGCATTTTGGAGCCTGTAGCGATGGCGGACTGCGTTTGGCCGCCCGCGCCGCCTGGGCCCCAGGTCCAGTAGAGCGAGAGGTAGGTGTAGGTCTCGGGCTGGCCGTGGATGCTGCGCCCGGCGACGAAGAGCAGATCGAATCCGGGCTTGAACTCATAGATGCCGCCGAGATCGAGCAGGGTGGAGGCGCGGGTACTGGTTGCGGCTTCGCCCTCCGCGCCATGGCCGAAGAGTTCCGCGCCGAGGGTGAGCTTCTTACTGAGTTGGCGCTGGACCAGCAGGCCGGAGAAGGGGTAGTTTTTGTAGCCAGTCTGCGGGACGACAGCTTCGCCGCCGCCGCCGTAGCTGGTCCATTGGCGATCTGACGGACCCCATGACTTCTGAATCCAGAGTGGGAGGCGGTACCAGGTTGCGCCTACGCCGAGGCCCTTGGCGGCGCTGCCGGTGGGGAGTTCAAAGAAGGGGAAGATGCCAACTTCGGGAATGCGTTTTGTCTCTTTGACGAAGCGGACCTTTGCGCCGAGTTCGGTGTCGCCGATGCCGTAGTTGGTTGGGCCGCCCGAGGGCGCAAAGCTGGCGGTCAGCGGCAGGACCAGGTGGAGTTGGACGTTAGGGACGACGCCGTAGTTGACCTCGTAGCTCGGGGCGTTCAGTACCGTGCCCCCGGCGTTCTTGCCCGTGCCGTCGGAGAGCTCGAAGGCGTACATCTCGAAGTGGCGGAAGGCGACTGGGTCGGGATCGTCTGTCTGGAAGGGAGGGCCGGCGCGGGCGGTTGTGCTCGCGAAGAATGCAATCAGCATTGCGGCGAGTGCGGCGTTCAGGCGCGCGGAGGGAAGGCTTGGCCGAGAGAAGATCATCTGCTGGTTAGATTCACGGATGCCGGGCCGGGTGCGTTAAAGTTGCGATAATGGAGATGTGAGTGCGATCACACAACCCGAGACGATTGCCGTTGCCATGTCGGGAGGGGTGGATTCCTCCGCCGTTGCGGCGCTGCTGCGCGCGGAGGGGCACACGCTGGTTGGGTTGACACTGCAACTGTGGAACCAGCGGCGGCTGGCCGGGCACGAGGGAATGCCCGAGGCGGTGCAGGGGCGCTGCTGCTCCATCGACGATGTGTACGACGCGCGGCGCGTGGCGGAACACCTCGGCATTCCTTATTACCTCGTGAATCAGGAAGCGCGCTTCGATGCTGAGGTGGTGCGCCCATTCGTGGACGAGTACCTGGCCGGGCGCACGCCCGTTCCATGCACGCTATGCAACAACCATCTGAAGTTTGACGCGCTGATTACTACGGCGCGGCAGATTGGCGCGGAGCGGATCGCCACGGGGCATTACGCGCGCAACCGGTACGACGCGGCGCGCGGACGATGGATACTGTCGCGGCCAGAGGACAAGTCGAAGGATCAGACGTATTTTTTGTTTGGCCTGACGCAGGAGCAGCTCTCGCGGACGCTCTTCCCGCTGGGCGAGATGCAGAAGCCTGCTGTGCGGCGGATGGCGGCGGATGCCGGGCTGGCGCTGGCGGAGAAGCCGGATTCGCAGGAGATATGTTTTATTCCCGGCGGCGACTACTCGGCGTTTCTGGCGGCGTATCTCGACGAGCAGGGTGAGGCGTTGCCGGACTCGGCGGGCGAACTGGTGTCGGCGACCGGCGAGGTGCTGGGGCGGCACGAGGGGATTCATGGCTTCACGGTTGGCCAGCGCAAGGGGCTTCAGGTACGAGGGAACAGGGAACAGGGAACAGGGAACAGCCGTCCGGCGTATGTGCTGGCGATCCATCCGGACTCGCATCGCGTCGTCGTCGGCGCGGACGAGGAACTCCTCACCCGCGATCTCCGCGCCGAGCGCCTCAACTGGATCGCTATTGAGGGCCTCGCGCCCTCCGGCGAACTCCGCGTGCGGGTGAAGATTCGCCATCGGCATGAGCCTGCGTGGGCGACGCTGCGGATGGAGGGAGAGGACCATGTGCGTGCAATCTTCGACCAGCCGCAGCGGGCGATTACGCCGGGGCAGGCCGCGGTCTTCTACGATGGGGATGAGGTTATGGGCGGCGGGTGGATCGTCTGAGGGCGGTAGGTATGCGCATGAGCACGAAGGTCGTGATTGGATTTGCTGTTGCGGGATTTGTTCTACCGCTGCTGCTCTTGGTATTTCACGCGAAGGGTACGCTGGGCTTTTATTTGTGTCCTCCCTTGATTGTGGCCATGGCTTTCGCAATAGACGGCCCTGGCTGGTTGCCTAACGAAGTTGTGACTTGGTTCATTATCTGCTTGAGTAATGCTCTTCTTTACGCTGTGCCTGCCTTTGCAATTGTGCTGGGCTATCGAGTGATTCGACCGGACCCTCAGGCGGACGGGTCGCGGTTGCGCTAGGAAGCACGTTCTGCGCTGGTAGAATCGACTTGAATCAATGAGGTACCTCTTGTCCCCTGCGAAGTGTGACCGATGAAGTGTCCCTACTGTGGATTTGTGCAGGACCGCGTGGTGGATTCGCGCGAGAGCAAAGAGGCGGACGCGATCCGGCGGCGGCGCGAGTGCGAGGGATGCAACAAGCGCTTCACCACCTACGAGCGCATCGACGAGATTCCGTACATGGTGGTGAAGAAGGACGGGCGGCGGGAGAAGTTCGATCGGCAGAAGGTGCTGAGCGGGCTGCTGCACGCCTGCGAGAAACGACCGGTGTCTGCCGCGGCGCTGGAGCGGATTGTGGATGAGACCGAGGCGTATGTGGTGGATTCCGCGGAGCGCGAGCGCTCGACCAGCGCGGTGGGCGAGCTGATTATGGCGCGGCTGAAGGAGATCGACACCGTGGCCTACATCCGCTTCGCCAGCGTCTACCGCGACTTCAAGGACGTGCGCGAGTTCAAGGCCGAGCTGGAAGAGTTGTTGGGCGGACGGGACGCGAAGAAGGCAAAAAGTCCGAAGGGATAGAGCGTTTTCACCAATGGTGTAGAGTTTTGCACTGCGAACAAAATGCGGGGATTCTTCCCCTTCGGCAAGCTCAGGGTCAGAATGAC
>DAIRTY010000094.1:0-7292 GCA_036803645.1 Acidobacteriaceae bacterium
CCCCGGCAGAGTTGCAGGCCACATCAGGCAAGCCGATGGTGCGGCTGCGGGTTTGCGGCACGGTCAACGGCTTTGCCTTTCGCACTTCGTTGTTTCCCGATGCGCGCGGCGGCTTTCATCTGCTGGTGAACCGCGCGATGCAGGCGGGCGCGGGCGTGGGACTGGGAGACGTGGCCGAGTTCCGTCTGCAGCCGGACCTCGACCCGCGCGATGCGGAGCTGCCCGACGAGCTGGCCGCGCTGCTGGATGAAGAGCCAGGGCTGCGCGAGTGGTTCGACGCACTCTCCGAGTCCATGCGCCGAGAGATCGGCAAGTGGGCGATGGAGCCGAAGAGCGATGCGGGACGCATGCGGCGCGCGGAGCAGATGACCGAGCGGCTGCTGGCCACGATGGAGGGAGAGCGCGAGCTGCCGCCGGTCATCGAAGCCGCATTTCGCGCGCATCCCAGGGCGCGTGCGGGATGGTCCCGCATGACGGCAACGCAACGGCGCGGCGAGCTGCTTGCGGTCTTCTACTACCAGACGCCAGAGGCGCGCCAGAAGCGCGTGCAGAAGCTCGTGGAAGCTGCGGAGAGGCGTTGAGGTGCGGATTCGAAGCGTGCAGGCCGGCAATCGCTTGATAGGGATCGCACTTGGAACCTCGAACCTCGCTCCGCGCATCAATACACTACACCGCCCACAGTGAAAGGGTAGAAACATGCTCAACTGGTTAGTCGTCGGCATCGGAGACATCACTCGCAAGCGCGTTCTGCCCGCGGTACTCGCCCAGCCGCGCAGTCGCCTCTACGCATTACTGACGCGCTCGCCCACCAAGGCAGCGGCGTATCCCGGCGCGCTCGTCTACACCGATCTCAGCGACGCCCTGCGCGATCCTGCGATCGACGCCGTCTACGTCGCCTCGCCCGTCGCGCTGCACGCCGAACACACCATCGCCAGCCTGCGTTCCGGGAAAGATGTGCTCTGCGAGAAGCCCGTCGCGCTCAACTTTGCCCAGGCCGAATTCATGGCCGAGGCCGCGCGCCAGTCGGGACGCCTGCTGGGAGTCGCATACTACCGCCGCCTCTATCCAAAGCTGCTCCGTGCGAAGGAGTTGATTGCCGAGGGCGCGATTGGCCAGCCGGTATTGGTGGAGGCGAACTACCACGGCTGGCTGGAGAGCCCCGACCGCGCCTGGCTGAAGGACCCCGCCATCGCCGGCGGAGGGCCGCTCTACGATGTCGGCTCGCACCGCATCGACGCATGCAATTTTTTGTTTGGCAGGCCGCTACGCGCTACCGGGCTGCTCTCGAACGCCCTGCATGAGCTGGCGGTGGAGGACTCGGCCACCGCGCTGGTCGAGTACGCGGGCGGCATTCACGCGGTCATCGACGTGCGTTGGAACTCGCGCATGCCGCGCGACCAGTTCCGCATTATCGGCAGCGAGGGCGAGATCAACCTCGACCCGCTCAATGGCTCCACGCTCCGCCTGCTGGCGAGCGATGGCAGGTTGACCGAGGAGCAGCTCCCGCCTCATGCGAATGTGCATTATCCGGTGGTGGAGAATTTCGTCGCCGCGGTCCTCGACGGCGCGCCGCTGGCCTGCCCCATCGACGAAGCCATCTGGACCGACTGGGTCACCGAGCAGCTGATGGAAGCCCAATAGCGCGTTCCCTGAATACAGTGAATCCGCCCTACGCGCCAAACGCCAGGTCTACCAGCGTCTTCTCTTCCAGTGCGTGGGCCTTGGCGGAGCCGGTGGCGGGGCTTGCACTTGCGCTCCGCTTGACGCTGAGCACGGCGCGGTCCGCGCTCATGCGGCGAAGATGCGGCAACACATAAGTCAGCGCGCCCATGTTGGCCGGCTCCTCCTGCACCCACACAATCTCGCCGGCATCGGGATGCTGGTCGAGCGCGGCCTGCATCTCGTCCTCCGGCCACGGGACCATCTGTTCGAGAAAGATAATTGCGACCGAGCTGTCCTTGCGCCGCTCGCGCTCCACGCGCAAAGTGTGGCCGATCTTGCCCGAGCAAACCAGCAGCCGCCGCGGCGCGCGCACCGAGCTGTCGGGAATCACATTGAGATAATGCGGCGCGGAAAATTCCGCGAGCGGCGAAGCTGCGTCCGCGTTGCGCAACATGCTCTTGGGTGTGAAGACGATGAGCGGCTTGCGCCAGCAGCGCATCGCCTGCCGCCGCAGCAGATGGAAGTACTGCGCTGCGGTCGATGGCTGGCAGATCTGCATGTTGTCGCCCGCTGCGAGCTGCAGGTAGCGCTCCACGCGCGCGCTGGAGTGCTCCGGGCCTTGCCCCTCGTAGCCGTGCGGAAGCAGCAGTACCAGCCCGGAGAGCAGGTTCCACTTCGCCTCGCCCGCCGCGATGAACTGGTCGATGACGATCTGCGCGCCGTTGGCGAAGTCGCCGAACTGCGCCTCCCACAGCACCAGCGTCTCCGGCGAGTCGCGCGAGTAGCCGTACTCGAAGCCCAGCACCGCGGCCTCCGAGAGCATCGAGTTGTAGACCTCGAAGCGCGCCTGCTTCGCGCCGAGATGTTGCAGCGGAAAGTATCGCTGCTCGTTCTCGATGTCCACCAGCACGGCGTGGCGCTGGCTGAATGTGCCGCGCCGCGAGTCCTGCCCGCTTAGCCGCACCGGCGTGCCGTCTGTCAGCAGGGATGCGAAGGCGAGAAGCTCCGCCGCGCCGTAGTCGAAGGGAACTTCGCCCGCGCCCATCTGCACGCGCTGTTCGTAGAGCTTCTCGACCTTGGGATGAATGTGGAAGCCTTCGGGCGTGCGCGACATTAGCCGGCACAGCTCGGCGATGCGCTCCGCCGCGAGGCCAGTCGGCACATCGTACTCCGGCAGCAACGGCCCGCCCTTGTAGGGGGCCCAGTAGCTCGGCATCTGCGCCAGCCGCGGCTTTTTGCTGGCAAGGCTCGCGGTCTTCTGGTCGGCGAGGAACTCCTCCCGCACCTGACCCACCTCGGCGGCAGGATCGACCCGCATCTGCTCGGCGTAGATCTGGTAGAGGAATGGCCGGCCCTTGATCTTCGCGTAGCGCAGCGGCTGCGTCACCGTCGGATCGTCCACCTCGCTGTGGCCGTGCCGCCGGTAGCCGACGAGATCCACCAGCACATCGCTGTGGAAGCGGTGGCGGAACTCCGCCGCAATCGCCGCCACGCGCACCACCGCGTCGGGGTCCTCCGCATTCACATGGAAGATGGGGATGGGCAGGCGCTTGGCCAGGTCGCTCGAGTAGCGCGAGGCGTTTCCCTCCTCTGGCAGCGCGGTAAATCCAAGCAGGTTGTTGACGATCACATGCACCGTTCCGCCCACGTCGTAGCCGTTCAGCGAGCCGAGGACGAGGCTCTCGGCGACGATGCCCTGGCCCGCGAACGCCGCGTCGCCGTGGATCATGATCGGCAGCACTCGCTGCGTTCCATCCTCGCCCAGCCGCGTCTGCCAGGCGCGCGCCCGCCCAAGTAACACCGGATCGACCGCCTCCAGATGGCTCGGGTTGGAGACCAGGTGCAGTTCGATCGCGCCGCCGTCCTCGGCCTGATACTCGCCGGTCGCGCCGATGTGGTACTTCACGTCGCCGCCGCCCAGCACGCTGCGCGGGTCCACGTCCTCGAACTCGGCAAAGATCTCCGAGGGCGCGCGGCCGATGATGTTGGTCATCACGTTCAGCCGCCCGCGATGGCTCATCGCAATCAGCGCCCTGGTCACTCCGGCCAGATAGCTCACCCGAAGAACCTCGTCGAGGAAGGGAATCAGCGCCGTCAAGCCTTCGAGTGAAAATCGCTTGGTGCCCAGGTAGCGCGACTGGATCACCTGCTCGAAGATGTCGGCGCGGATCAACTGCGTCAGCACGTGCGGCTGGTTGGCCCGACCGCCCGGCTGCTCCACCTGCTCGGCCAGCCACTGCCGCTGGGCCTGACTTGGGAGGTGCATGAACTCGATGCCGAATGTGCCGCTGTAAAACGCGCGCGCCTCGTCGGCGATGGGGCCGGTGGGCGTGGCCACCGGAAATGGCTCCGGTGGAAGATACTGGCCCAGCGGATCGAGCCGCGATTGCAGGTAGCCCCAGCGGCGGAAGACATCGAAGACCGCCTCGCGCCGGGTTGTGTCGTTTGTTGCCGCGTCCGCCGTCGCGGCGTCTATTGTCGCGGCGTGTGGTTCGATCTGTGTGCTGCCGGCCATTCCGTTCCCTCTGTCATCCTTTAGATGCCAGAGCCTCCCATGCGGACTCCGGGGCAGGGAACCTCAGTCTGGATCGGCCAGTATAGTTATTCCATGGACACGCGTTCCAGAAAGATTAGAACCCGGTTTCTCTCGCTATTGGGTCTATCGACGTTCCTCTTGGCCTGCGGCTTATGCAATGCACAGGCGCAGACGCCAGCCGCAGACCGGACCACACCCGCATCTCCGTCGCTCCCCGCTGCCAAGCCGTACCCTGCGACTGGGAGTGCCAGCGAACGGCCATTGCCCGAGATCAACTCGCTGATGGTGCAGGTGGAGGCTCAAGAGAAGGCCTCGCGGAAGACGATCAAGAAATACATCTATCGCACAATCGGCACGGAGCAGGACCTTGACTCTCACGGGGCCGTGAAAAAGACCACAACCGTCGAGAGGGAGTTCTTCTGTGTCAACGTCGCATGTTTCAACAAACTGCTATCGCGCGATGGTAAACCTCTATCCGGCGACGAATTGAAGAAGCAGAACGAACGCATCGACCAACGCATCGCGGAAGCCAAGCAGCGTAACGAAAAGATCGCCGCCGGCGAGCCGCCACAGAAGAAGAAAAACTCCGAAGAGATAACCTTTGCGCGCTTCCTCGAACTGGGCGCGTTCAGCAATCCGCGACGGGTGCAATTGCATGGCCGCGACACCATCGCCGTCGACTACGCAGGCGATCCCCGCGCAAAGTCTCGCAATGTCGTGGAAGGAGCCATCCGCAATCTCGCGGGAACCGTCTGGGTGGACGAGCAGGACCACGCGCTGGTGCGCATCGAAGCCCATTTTTTTCAGGATTACAAAGTTGCCGGCGGTCTGCTTGCCGACGTCCACAAAGGCGCATCGTTCCAATCGGAGTGGACCAAGGTCAACGACGAGGTCTGGCTGCCTGCGTACTTCAGCGGACGCGGTTCGGCTCGCATCGCCCTCTTCTTCAACCACAGCGGCGCGATCGAAGAGCACGAGTCGGACTACCGCAAGTTCCGCGCAAACTCCACGATTCTTCCCGGCGTGGTCGAGGCACCCGGTGCCACGACCGGCTCCGAGCCAACCCCATCCCAGCCCTGAGCCTGCCGCCAACCCGCTAACTCGACTCGACGACTTGCTGCCGTTAAACGACGAAAAGGGACAGCCGCAGCCATCCCTCCCGCAAATCTTTGTTGTAGCCGTTGACACGGCTAGAGTATGCAGCTAAAGCACTAGAGTCTGTATCAAAGACTAGAGAGGCTGAACGTCAGACGCCTGCCAGCCCTTGGGCCCCTTGACTACGTTGAACTGCACTGCCTGTCCTTCTTGAAGGCTCTTGAAACCGTTCGAATTGATCGCCGAGTAATGAACAAACACGTCCTCGCCGTTCTGACGGCTGATGAAGCCAAACCCCTTGGCATCGTTAAACCACTTCACTGTTCCCTGTTCCATGTTGTTTCTTTCCTTAGTACAAATGAATTTGCCGCAAGATCCAAATCGGGGATCGAGATCATACAAGCGTCGTTGAAACCAATCTGATTCGAACGATGTTTGAAGATTAGCACAGATTGCAACAAATAATGCGAGAAAATTCGTAAGCATTTTTATTTACAATGCTCAGCAGCCGGTTAAAGCTCCTGCCAGCAATGACCGCGCCAGTTCCTCTGCCGCATGGAAGACCTCGGTAGAACCGCGTCGGGAGACCCGGCAAACCCAGCGTCGGAACCGCGTCAGGCTGGCGGCAGGTGGGTGCGGACGATCTCCTCCGCCCGTGCCAGCACCTCTTCCAGTTCCATCGCGGTCGAGTCCAGAATCACCGCGTCCACGGCCGGACGCAGCGGCGATTCGGCCCGGTTGCGGTCTCGGCGGTCGCGCTCGCGCATCTCCTCCGCAATCGCCTGCTCGGTCGCGAACTGCTGCTCGGCGGTCTCCGGCTCAGGCTCCTGGCGCGACTCGGTCTGGCGCGCCGTGGTCTGCTCAATGGGAGCGGCCTGGCGGAAGCGCCGGTTGCCGCGGACCTCCGGCGCGGCGTCCAGAAATATCTTGACATCGGCGTCGGGAAAGACCGCCGTCCCGATGTCGCGCCCCTCCATCACCACGCCGCCCTTGGCCCCCAGCAATCGCTGCTGCTGGACCATCCACGCGCGAACATTGGGATGAATGGAGACCTGCGACGCCGCCGAGGTGACATCCGCATCGCGTATGCGTTGCGAGACGTCCATGCCGTCGAGCCGGACGCGGGTGCCATCCAGGTGCGGCTCGAGCTGGATGCGCGTCGCCTCGGCCAGCGCCAGCAGCGGCCCCTCCTCATCGAACGAATAGTCGCTTTCGATCGCTTTCAGCGCCAGCGCGCGGTACATCGCGCCGGTTTCGATGTTGAGGAAGCCGAAGTGACGCGCCAGATGCGCCGCCAGCGTGCTCTTGCCGGCGCCGGCCGGCCCGTCGATGGCAATCACTGGACGGCGCGGGCCGCTGGGTGCTTCGTCGTGCGTGGGAACGGCAACTTCCGTGGGCTTGGGTTGGAGGCGCATCAGGCGGACTCATCCTTTCCGGGTTTGAACTTGCGCGCGGGTGCCCGCTTACCGAAGGGCTTCTTGTTGCCCGCAAATTTGGCGAAGGTGCTGCTCGGCTTGCCGGGGAACGCCGCGCCCGGCTTGCCCGCAGACCTGCCGAACGGCTTCTTCCCGGCAAATCCCCCCGGCTTGCCCGCAAACTTGCGCGGCGCAGAATCGCCAGTGGGCTTCCCGGCAAATCCGCTGGGTTTGCCTGAAGACTTGCCAAACGGCTTTTTGCCCGCGAATCCACCCGGTTTGCCGAATGGCTTGCCTGCGAACTTGCGCGGCGCAAACTCTCCAGCCGGATTCCCGGCAGATCCGCCAGTCCCCTCCGCGCGGGCTGTGCGCGCAGGCCGGTCTGAGGAATAGGGCCGTGCGGGCCGGTCTGAGGAGAACGGACGAGCAGGGCGCTCGCGCGGCGCATCGAACTTCCTGTAGACGCGCTTTCCGCTCTCCGTGCTGAAGCCTCGTTCGCCGCCATCTCTCGGCTTACCAGCGAAGGGTTTGCCCGCGAATGGTTTGCCGGCAAACTTGTCTTTGGAATTGGAATTGGAATTGGA
>DAIRTY010000095.1:0-7274 GCA_036803645.1 Acidobacteriaceae bacterium
AAAGTGGGCTAGTAGATGTCGCGGCGATAGCGTTTCTGCTGCTTCATGGCGGCGAGGTACTCGGCTGCGCGGTCTAGGCTGCCGTTGGAGGCCTTGGCGATGGCATCGAGCAGGGCCTGCTCCACGTCCTTGGCCATGCGGATGGCATCTCCGCAGACATAGAAATAGGCACCGCGCTCCAGCCATGCGTAGAGTTCCTCGGCGTTCTCGCGCAGGCGGTCCTGCACGTAGATCTTGTTTGCCTGGTCGCGCGAGAAGGCGGTATCGAGGCGAGTCAGAGTCCCATCGGCCTGCATCTCGGTCCAGAGGTCCTGGTAGAGGAAGTCGGTGGCATGATGCTGGTCGCCGAAGACGAGCCAGTTCTTACCGGTGTGCCGCTTGGCGCGGCGCTCTTCCAAGAATGCGCGGAAGGGCGCAATCCCTGTGCCGGGGCCGATCATGATGGCCGGGGCCGAGCTGTCCTCGGGCAGGCGGAAGTTCTGGTTGGAATGCAGGAAGATGGGCAGGACGGCACCGACATGCGCTCGCTCGCCCAACTGCCCGCTGGCTACTCCCAGGCGTGTGCGGCCATGGGTGTTGTAGCGGACAACGCGCACCGTCAGTTCGACGGTATCGGGATGGACGGCCTGGCTGGAGGCGATGGAGTAGAGGCGCGGCGCGAGGCGTGGCAGGACGCTGAAGAGCTCCTGCGGATTGCCGATGGCTCCGGGAAAATCGGTGATGAGGTCGATGAACTCGCGGCCCCAGCAGTACTCGTCGGCGAGCAACTTGTTCTGGGGGCCGCTGAGCCGCTGGAGCGCCTCGGGGCCGCGGCCACCGACGCCGGCCGCCGCGGGCAGCTTGGCATACTGGCTGACGGTGCCGCGCGCCAGCTTGCCGATGGCGAGCCATGTGCGCAACGCCTCGGCGAAGCTGATCTCGTTCTTGTAGTGGTCGAGCACGCGCTCGTAGCCGGTGAAGCCGAGCGTGTCGAGGACCTCGGCGACGACTTCGGAGCGGTTCTCTGGAACGACGCCGACGGCGTCGCCGGGCTGGTAGGTCATGCCCTCTTCCAGCGAGAAGGCGAAGTGGCGCGTCTCCTTCTCGGAGCCCTCGCCGCTGAGGAGGCGATTGACCAGCACGGTCGAATGGCAGGGATTGTTGCGCGTGTACCTGGGATGCGCAGCCACATCCGAAGGGGCCCGATCGGCGGATGGCACCGGCTCTTGAAGCTCATTCATGGGTTTATTGTACCCCGCAGGCGCGGATGTTTTCCTGCCCTGCGTTGTCCGGTCAGAATCGGGGCTTCGGGTCGCCGCTGCTAGAATCAAGCCATGACTCAGCTCGACGTTGTGTATCGCTACGGCGCCGCTCCCAGCGAGCGCAGCCTGCTTGCGCTCTCGAAGGTGCGGGACGTCTACGGCGTGCGCCTGGTGGAGGTGCGCGAGGCCGAAAAGACGGTGCGCGTGGAGTACGACGCCAGCCGGTTGACGGAGGCGGCGATCCACAAACTGCTGCGCCGCGCTGGGCTCGATATTGTCGAGACAGTTCCGGGGAGCACGCAGCCGGAGGAGATTGTAGGCGCGGGGCTGGGATAGATCTGGGATAGATTGGTTGGCGAGACGCCTGAAGACCAGCCCTGTAAAATCAATTTGCGGCTAATTTTCTCCACAGCGTGCGCCCGTAGCTCAGTTGGATAGAGCATTTGGCTTCGAACCAAAGGGTCGGGAGTTCGAATCTCTCCGGGCGCACCATAGATTCAATTCCTTCGGACATAACCCGATGTGGCTGCTCTTGCTCCTGCCTTGATCCGATGCGTCTTCATTGATGGCGAAGATCTTCTCGCTGCAATGAAATACGGGGATTCCTCCCCTTCGCAAGCTCAGGGTCAGAACGACAATTTATTACCTGAATAGCAACGGTGAAGCTGCTGTAGCCGATGGCTGTGATGGGCATCACTGATCGGTGTGGCGCGCGAGGCGAACAATCGGAGTTGGTTGTGGGCGCGACCGATGCGACTATTGCCGCGGCTTCTGCGTCTACCGCCATAACGCGGGGATTGTGATCTCCGCGGCTATGCGCCTGGGACCAGATGGGCCAGTGCGTTGGCGCGGAGAGGGGGCTGTCGATCCGAGCTATGTTGACGAGATTCCGGATGGGACGATGGTTCGCGGGAGTGCGGGGCCGAGGGCCTCGGGTGGTGGCGCTGCGGCGCGCGGCGCAGGTCTTCTTCCTGCTGCTGTTCCTGTTCCTGCTGCTGCGGACGGAGTTTCGCGGGACGGTGGGCGCGGGCGGCGACGTGCGGATGCACTGGCCGGTGCGGCTGTTCTTCGAGCTTGATCCGCTGGTGTCGCTCAGCAATGCGCTGGCAACCCATGCGCTCTATCGCGGACTGCTGTGGAGCTTAATTATTCTGCTGCCGGTGATGTTTCTGGGGCGGTTCTTCTGCGGATGGATCTGCCCGATGGGAACACTGCACCACTTCTTCGGCAACTTCAAGTCGGAGAGCAAGCGCGGCAAGCAGGGGATCGAGGCCAATCGCTACAAGCCATGGCAGAGGGCGAAGTACGTGATCCTGATCGTGGTGCTGGCGGCGGCAGTGTGCGGCACGGGACTGGTGGGGTGGTTCGACCCGTTCAGCCTGCTGGTGCGGTCGATGGGACTGTCGATTCTGCCCGGAGCGAACTACGCGGCCAATTCCCTGCTGAACGCGATGGGACACAGCGGGGTGGGGTTTGTGCAGGCGGCGGGGATTGGGCTTCATGCTGCGCTGGCGGCGACTATCTTGAACTTCAAGCAGCCGCACTTCCGCCAGGGAATCTTTCTGGGGCTGATTTTTTTAATTCTGCTGGCAGCGAATTTGCGGGTGACTCGATTCTGGTGCCGCGCGATTTGCCCGCTGGGAGCGCTGCTGGGCGTGGCTTCGCAGTGGTCGGTCTTCGGGCTGCACAAGGACCCGGCGAGCTGCGACAAGTGCAATCGCTGCCTGCTGCACTGCCAGGGCGGCGACGATCCGGTGGGCGCGGTGCCGTGGCATAAGGCGGAGTGCCTGATGTGCATGAACTGCCTGGGCGCCTGTCCGCACCAGAGTCTGGAGTTCCGGTTCTTCCGCAAGGAGCCGGAGGTTGCGGGACCGAACCTGCCGCGGCGCAAGGTGCTGACCGGGCTGGCGGTTGGGGTTGCGGCGGTGCCGCTGCTGCGGGCCAATACGGCGCTGGGCAAGAGCCGGGACGAGCGGCTGATCCGCCCGCCAGGGGCGCTCGGTGAGACGGACTTTCTGTCGCGGTGCATTCGCTGCGGCGAGTGCATGAAGGTGTGTCCCAACAATGCGTTGCAGCCGGCGCTGACCGAAGCGGGGTTGGAGGGCCTGTGGACTCCGGTGCTGACACCGAGGATTGGGTACTGCGAGCCGAGCTGCGTGCTCTGCTCGGAGGTGTGTCCGACGGGGGCGATCTGGAAGCTGACGCCGCAGGCGAAGGGCTGGGTGGTGGGCGTGGGCGAGAGCAATGCTCCTCCGGTGCGGCTGGGGACGGCGTTCTACGACCGCGGGCGATGCCTGCCGTGGGCCATGGCGACCGACTGCATCGTGTGCGAGGAGTGGTGTCCCGTGTCGCCCAAGGCGATCTATCTGCAGGAGGTGGAGGGGCTGGATGCAGACGGCAACAAGAAGCTGCTGAAGCAGCCGCACGTCGATCCCAGCCGCTGCGTGGGCTGCGGAGCGTGCGAGTACGCGTGCCCGCTGCAGGAGCATCCGGCGGTGTATGTGACCAGCATCGGAGAGAGCCGGTCGGTGGACAGCCAGATTTTGTTGACCAGACGAAAGGGAAAGGCACAGTCGTGATGAAGATGAGAATTCAGAGGAGCAGATTGGTAGCGATCGCCGCACTGCTGACCGTGGTTGTAATGGCTGGCGTGGGATGCAAAAAGAAGATTGTGGACCCCTTCCCTGCCTCGGGGGCTGTCGCTGGTTGGGAGAAGGGTGATAAGACGCAGACCTTCGATGCGGCGAACCTGTATGAGTACATCGACGGCGGGGCGGAGCAATATATCAGCGCCGGAGTGGTGACGACATCGACCTCGGACTACAAGTTCCAGGGAAACCTGGAGGCGACCGTGGACGTTTACACCATGAAGACGGCGGACGGTGCGAAGACGATCTTCGACGCCGACCCGGCGACCTCCGACAGCAAGAGCGCGCAGTTGGGCGATGCGGCGCGGCTGTACGGGCAGAGCGTGGTCTTTCGCAAAGGGGTGACCCTGGTGCGGATTACGGCCTTCGAGGCGGCGCCGGGAGGGAGCGACGCTCTGCTGGCGCTGGCGCATGGAGTCGAGGGCAAGCTGTAGGCGCCTGTCAAAAAAGCTACACAATTCGTTCGTAACGATCGGGAGTACTTTCAGCGGGATGAAACAAGCAACGACGAAATACGGAGATTCTGGCTTCGCCAGAATGACGACTCGTAGGGGCTTCGCCAGAATGACGACGTAATAACGCAGGTCAGAAAGTTGCACGGAGGAGCAGGATGCAAAATCGGCGGGAGTTTGTGAAGGAGATGGTGGCAGGGGCCGCTGTTCTGGGGGCGGGGACGAAGTTCGCATGGGGCCAGGGGAAGTCGGCGGAGAAGTCGAAGGTGGTGATTGTGCGCGACGCGAAGCTGCGCACGCCGGGCCCCGCGCCCGACGAGAAGCGCGTGGCTGCGCTGCTGGACCACGCGATGCAGACGTACTTCAATGCGCAGAATCCGGTGCAGCCGTGGAAGCAGATCGTGCGGCCCGGGCAGGTGGTGAGCCTGAAGCTGAACGCCATGGGCGGGCGCGCGATCTCGCCCAGCGTGGCACTGGTGGCGGCGATCTGTGAACGGTTGCAGCAGGCCGGGATCAAGGCTGGCGACATCATTGTGTGGGACCGCGGCAGCCGCGAGCTGGAGTCGGCTGGCTTCAAGCTGTCGAATGCGCCGGGTGCGGTGCGCTTCATCGGATCGGACACGGCGGGCTATGAGGACGCCTCGGTGAGCTACGGATCGGTGACGACGCGGCTGGCCAAGATCCTGACGCAGAGCGATGTGCTGATCAATCTGCCGGTGCTGAAGAACCACAACCTGGCGGGCGTGACCATGGCGATGAAGAACATGTATGGCGTGATCGACAATCCGAGCGCTCTGCATGGCGCGGCATGCAATCCGTTTCTGGCCGACCTGAACATGATTCCGCAGATCCGGCAGAAGGTGCGCTTTGTGGTGGGCGATCTGAAGACCGCGGTGTACGAGGGCGGGCCGAGCTACCGGCCGGAGTACTCGTGGAACGAGGACGGATTGCTGGTGGGCGAGGACCGGGTGGCGATCGACACCATCAGCGCACAGATGATCGAGCGCAAACGCGCCGAGAAGGGCCTGAACACGCTGGCGCAGAAGGGTACGCCGACCAGTTTTCTGGCGACCGCGGCGGACGCGCAGCACAAACTGGGAACGAACGATCCGGCGCGGATTGCGCTGATCGAGCAACACATTGCGTAAGGAGACGGGGATGGCTTCCGAGAACCCGGTTGCGGACAATTCGACCACAGAAGGTCCGGCCTCCGGCGATTCAACCGCGAAGGACAGGATGACCCGGCGCGATGCGATGCTGCGGTTGCTGCGGTTGACGACTGCTGGCGCGGGCACGGCTGCGGCGGCGGTGTGGCTGGCGAAGCACAGCGCGCTGCCGGGCTCGACCGCGGCGGCGAAAGTGCGGCGCGATCATACGGTGGAGGCCAACACGGCGCTGCCGGAGATGGTGGTAGTGCGGGGAGACGGGCCGAACGCCACAGACCCGCGCGCGCTGGTGCGGCGGGCCTTCGACGATCTGGGCGGAGTGGGGCGGTTCATCGCGCATGGCGACGTGGTGGTGCTGAAGCCGAACATCGCATGGGACCGCACGCCGGAGCAGGCGGCAACCACCAATCCGGAGCTGGTGGCAGAGGTGGTGAAGCAGTGCGTACAGGCCGGGGCGAAGCGCGTGATCGTCACCGATGTAAGCTGCAACGAAGCGGAGCGGTGCTTTCGCCGCTCCGGCATTGCGGCAGCGGCTCGCGCCGAGGGAGCAGATGTGATTCTGCCCGATCCGGCGCGCTTCCGCGAGGTGGACCTGGGCGGAGAGGTACTGCAGAACTGGCAGGTCTTTGAGCCATTCCTGCTGGCCGACAAGGTGATCAACCTGCCCATCGCCAAACACCATGCTCTCACCGGCGCTACGCTCGGATTCAAGAACTGGTACGGGATACTGGGCGGAGAACGCAACCGGCTGCATCAGCAGATCCACCAGAGCCTGGTGGACCTGACGGCGTTCATGCTGCCCACGCTGACCCTGCTCGACTGCTACCGCGTGCTGCTGAGGAACGGGCCGACGGGAGGCAATCTGGAGGACGTTGCCCTGCACAAGACGCTGGTCGCGGGCACCGATCCGGTGGCGGTGGATGCATACGCCGCCAAGACCTACTGGAACCTCGACGCGGACGCAATGCCGTACCTGAAGCTGGCCGAAAAGCGCGGACTGGGACAGGCGGACTTCGCGCAGGTGCGCACCAAGTTCAGCCAAATCGCGTGAGCGATGGCCGATGGTCCACGCGCATCTTGTGGGCAGTTTCGCCGGGGGAGGGGCAGTGCGACAAGGAATCCACTCCGGCAACCAAATAAATTTCATAAAAGATGCGCCGGTTCGCCGTTTATTCGCTACAATCGGCGCATGGCTATTACACGGCGGCAAAAAGAAGTTATCGACTTCCTCAGCAACTTCACGCAGAAGAACGGCTTCTCGCCTTCGTATGAGGAGATCGCGCACGGACTGGGCCTCACCTCGCTGGCAACCGTTCACAAACATGTGACCAACCTGCAGAACAAAGGGCTGCTGCAGCGAGCGCACAACCGCAGCCGCTCGATCGACGTGCTGCCTCCACGCTCCAGCAAGAAGGGCTTCGACCGCCTGCCGCTGCTGGGACGGATCGCGGCGGGCCAGCCGATCGAGGCCGTGCAGATGGCGGAGACCATCTCGCTGGGCGACATCATCGGCAACCGCGAGGTCTTCGCGCTGGAGGTGCGCGGCGACTCGATGCGCGACGAGCACATCGTGAGCGGCGACTATGTGCTGGTGGAGCGCACCGCGACCGCGCGCGAGGGCGAGATCATCGTGGCGCTGGTGGACGGCTACGACGCCACGCTGAAGCGCTTCTACCGCGAGGGCGGCATGATCCGCCTGCAGCCGTCGAACAAGGAGATGGCACCGATCTTCGCGCCCGCGGCCAACGTCGCCATCCAGGGCAAGGT
>DAIRTY010000096.1:0-7260 GCA_036803645.1 Acidobacteriaceae bacterium
AGATCTTCGAGATGGTCGATGCGGCTCCGTATACGAAGGGGTGGTTTGGGATTCGTACGACGAAGAACCATATGCAGGTGAGGAACCTGCGGGTGGTGCGGCTGGTTGGGAAACCCAATACGCGATGAGACTGCGGGAGGTTCCGCTCAGGATGACGGCGATTCTAGTTAGTCAGGACGGCGCGGTAGCGGACCTGGTTCTTCTTGACGCGGACCAGGGCCTCGTTGGCATTGGCCATGGGGAAGCGCTCGGTGATGGCCTTGACGTTGTGGCGAGCGGCGACGTCCAGCATCTCGTATAGATCGCGTGGGCTGCCGGTGGGGCTGCCTGCGATGGACTTCTGTCCGCCGATCAGCGGAAACGCATGGATGGAGATGGGCGAGGGCGGCACGCCCACGATGCAGAGCGTTCCCTTGGGACGCAGGCCGTTGACGATGGCCTGCCAGTCCTGGTCCGCGCCGACGGTGGAGAGCAGAAGGTCGAAGGAGCCAGCAAGCTTTTTCAGCGTACCGTTGTCGCGGGTGTTGACGAAGTGGTGCGCACCGAGCCTGCGCGCCTCTTCCTCTTTGTCGGTGGAGGTGGAGAAGGCTGTGACCTCCGCGCCGAAGGCCCGGGCGAACTGCAGGCCGAGGTGGCCAAGTCCGCCGATGCCTATGATGCCGACACGCGAGGAGGGGCGCACGCCGAGGTTGCGCAGGGGCGAGTAGACGGTGATGCCGGCGCAGAGCAGAGGAGCGACGTTCTCGCTCTCGAGCGCATCGGGAACCGGGATGGCAAAGCGCGAGTTGACGCGGATGGAGTCGGCGTAGCCGCCATTTCGTCCTACGCAGGTGGGCTGCGCGGCGGCGCAGAGGTGCTCGTCGCCCCGCCTGCACCACTCGCAGATGCCGCAACTGTCGGCCTGCCAGCCGATACCCACGCGCTGGCCGATGGTGAGGTCGCGCACCTGGGAGCCGATTGCCGAGACCGTGCCTACGATCTCGTGGCCGGGGATGAAGGGGTAACGGCTGAGGCCCCAGTCGTTGTCGATGAGGTGAATGTCGGAGTGGCAGACCCCGCAGTGCGAGATTCTGACCTCAACTTCGTTTGTCTTCAATTCGCCCGGCTCGTATTTGTATGGAACCAACTGCGCGCCCGCGGCATAAGCCGCCAGACCGTGGATCTCATTGGCGGCGATTGGAATCTTTGAATCTTTCGGCATGGTTGTCACTCGTGTTGATGCGTTGTCAATAAGATGCTACATCATCACAACAGAATTCTACTGTGCAAGATGTCTGCGAGAGGGGCCATCGAGAAACTCTCCCGAATCGGCACATGCAGCCGGGACGGCGCGAGGAACGTCTAAACCGGAGTAAAGTCTGAGATACAGATGACGACCATGAGACAGCCCTGCGCAGCCCGATTCCTTCGTCTCCAGACAGCCCTGATTGGCGCGCTGGCGCTGGCTGTTGTGGTCACGATTCCCGCTCATGCGCAGGCACAGGCCACACCGCCTGCCGCGCAGCCAGCTACGCCGGCGGTTGCGCAGCCGGCTGCTACGCCGGCGGACCAGAGCTCTGGCTCCGAGGCCGGCCCCAACAGCGACAACGGTACGATCGTGATTCCGAAGAAGAAGGAGCCGGAGGAGCCACCGCCTCCGCCCGCGCCGGCGGAGCCGAAGATGAAGAATCCGGGAGGCGAGACCTACGCGCTGCGCGTCGATGTTCCCATCGTCAACCTGGACGTGAGCGTAATTCTGGACAAGAACCACCAGTTTGTACCGGGGCTGAAGGCGGCGAACTTTCTGGTCCTGGAAGACGGCGTGGAGCAGAAGGTGGACACGGTGCGCATCGGGCAGATACCGATCACGGCGGTGATGCTGCTGGAGTTCGCGGCCAACTCCTACTACTTCATCAACGACATGCGCAACGCCGCGGCCGGGTTCTTCCACTCGCTGCGGCCGGACGACTATGTGGCCGTGATGACCTACGATTTGCAGACCCATATTCTGAGCGACTTTACCAACAACAAGGACGTGATCGCCGAGAGCCTGAACTCGCTGACGATGCCGGGCTTCTCCGATACGGACATGTTCGACGCGCTGTATGAGACGCTGGACCGCACCAGCCGGATCGATGGACGCAAGTACATCATCCTCATCGGCACTGGGCGCGACACGTTCTCCAAGATCACGCTGGACAAGATACTGGCCAAGATCAAGGCGACGCCGAACGTGACGATCTTCACCATTGGCACCGGAGCGCTGGCCAATGAGATGAGCGCGGGCGGCGGGATGCGTGAGATGAACTACCTGCAGGCGCAGAACCAGTTGAAGTCCTTTGCCGAGATGACTGGCGGGATGAGCTTCTCGCCGCTCTTCCAGGGCGAGCTGCCGGACGACTTCGCAGCGATCAACAACTCCATCCGCAACCAGTACCTGCTGAGTTACAGGCCGACCAACCCGGCCAACGACGGCAGCTACCGCAAGGTGAAGGTCATCCTGGTGGACAACGAGGGCCATCCGCTGCAGATGCAGGACGAAAAGGGCAAGCCGCTGAAGTACTCGGTGATTGCGCGCGATGGATACAAGGCGCGGCTGCCGGTGGAGTAGGGCTGGCGAAGTACTTTAAGGAAGGTCTGCACAAGTCCTCAACATTCTCTCAGGGGCTAAAGCCCCAGTGATTTTGCGGCACTTACGGACGGGCTGAAGCCCGTCCCTTTCAAAACGTGGACTTGTGCAGAGATTTCTTAAGTGCGGACGAGGGTTGCGGCCAGCAGGGCGACGACAATGCCGTAGAGGTCTGACTGGATATGTAGCGAGGCCAGGGTTTTGGCAGGGTGGAGCGGGAGGTGGAGGAGGGTGGCGGCTCCGCCGCGGACGGTGCGGCCACGACCGTGGAAGGCGATGGGATCGAGGACGCGGGTCTGGCCGGTGCTGAGATCGACGCGCGGGGGAAGTGGGGCTTCGTTGACGAAGAGGTAATCGTCGAGGAGGTAGTCCTGCTCGATGGGCCACCAGGTTTCGGGATTGCGCAGAGGGAGCTTGGCGGAGGTGCCATCGGTGTAGGCGACCGAGACCGTGGCGTGGGTCATGCGGCTGCACTGGGGGAGGGTTGTGCCGGCGAGAAGAAGGTAGATGCCGTTGGCGTGGCCGGTGAGGGGGAGACTGGCGGAGGGTGCGTCCTGCTTCCAGTAGGAGAGGAAGAGACAGTTGGGGGCGGTGCCTGACGGAGTGCGGAAGTCGACGCCGATGGGGGTGTGGAGCAGGCCGCCAGCGGCGCGGAGACCAGCGTCGTCGATGGAGGCTCGGTTGTCGGGGTTGGCCCAGCCGCCGAGGAGATTGTCGGCTAAGGCGAGGGAGCAGAAGGGCGAACGCGGCTCGGCGTAGACGCGGGTGAAGATTTCGTCGATCTGATTCTTCAGGATGGGCGTGAGGTCGAGCGGCTCGGCGTGCGCGGTTGCGGCCAGCGCGGGGATTGGGGCGAAGGCGGGTGCGGCGGGCTTTGCGTTGAAGGAGATGGGGTAGGTCCAGACGCAGTCGCCTTGCTTCATGTTGGCGAAGACGGTGTGGAAGCCGGGGGCGGTGATGCGACCGTTGGTGAGTGCTTGCTGCGGGTCGTCGATCCGCGCACCGTTTACTTGCCCGAGATTGAAGACAGGCGGCCCGGAATGAAAGGTTGAATCGCCGATCATGGTGTCGCTGCGATGAAGTTCTTCGCCTACATGGTAGCTAAGGGGGGAGGAGAAGACTCGAATGGGTGGATTGCCAGCCCACACTACGTTGACCTTATAGGCGCGCGTGGCGGGAAGATGCACGATCACTTGCGGGGAGCCTACGGCAGTGGGGTCGAAGGAGCACTCGACAGGTGCTCCGTTGCAGATGACTTTGGGGAGGGTTGTGGTGCGCGCGTAGAGGATGAGAGTGACGGGGACAGGCTTGGCGAGGCGGCTGGTGAATTCGTAGCTCTCATTGAGGGCATCGCGCTGCAATTTGAAGTCGAAGTCCTTGTGGTGGAGAGAGGCGCGGGACCAGAGGGCGGGGAAGCCGGGACGGATGCGGATGGTGTTGGCGATGAGGTTGGGCTGGATGCCGAAGAGTCCCTCGACGAGGGCGCGCGAGGTGATGCCGATGGGATCTCCGAAGTCGCGCTGCGACTCCTGGCGGTGGGCGTCGAGGGCGGAGGTCATGTGGAAGTCGCCGGGGCAGAGGCCCATGAACATGGAGTCCAGCAGAGCGCCCGTGAAGAGGAAATAGGCCTCGTAGGTCATTCCGGCCTGCCAGAGGGCGAGGGCCATGTGGGAGTTCTCGGCCAGCAGAAGCAGGTTGAGCGACCACATGTAGGGGAGCCAGTCCGAGCAGGAGAGCATGTAGAGATTGCCGTAAGGATCGGGGCCGAAGGCTGGGACGCCTTCGCCGTGGATGGGGACGTGGCGCAGGGCGGCGAGCCGCTCGGCGGCCATCTGCCATGCCTGGCGCGGGGTGGGAACTTCGCTGTCGATGGTGTGATAGACGGTCCAGAGAGCGGGGTTCGAGTAGACGGTCTGCGGCTCCATCAGGTCTTTGGATTCGGCGAAGGCGCCTTGCGCGGGGAGCCAGAGGAGCTGCTGGATGCCTTCGTTGAGGAGCGTGGCCTCGGTTTCGTAGGGGGTGGGGTCCTCGCCGAGGGCTCGCGCGAGCTTGGCGGCGGTGCGGAATGCGAAGAGGTTGTAGGCGGAGGAGTGCGTGGTGCCTCCGCCGTTGTACTGTAGGTTGTCGCTGGCCCAGATGGCGGCGTAGGCCTCGTAGAGGGGCAGCGTTTTACCGCTTGCGGTGGTGTAGGTGCGGCGGAAGAGGCGGTGCTCCCAGGCCAGATGACGCTGGAAGGCGGGCCAGATCTCGCGGGCGAAGTCGAGGTCGCCTGTCCACATGAGATGACGCAGAAGCACGTCCATGAAGACCATGTTCATGTCGTAGTGGTTGCCGGAGAGGTCGCCGTTGGAGTGGAGCATGGACTCTTTGCGCGTGAGGTGGATGTTGGGCGCTGGGTCCCAGGGGCCGATGGCGGGATCGGCGGTGGTGATGGCGGTGAGATTCTGCTTCTTCAGCCAGTGGCGGAAGTGCTGCTTGGCGCGGTCGTGGTTGCCGAGGGCGTCGAGCGAGTAGGGGCCGCGCCATCCGGCGAGCATGGTGCGCCATGCCACGCCGCCGTGCAGGACGCACTGCGCGTGCGCGTCCCAGATGGTTTCGGCGGCGACGGAGAGGGCGGGGCCGACGGTGTTGAGGAAGTCGTCGGGGGTATCGAGGGTGAGGGATGCGGCGAGGGATTCGAGCTGGGCGCTGCGGGCGGCGAAGGCGGTAGCTGAGTCGAGCCCGAACATTGCCTGGGAGGCCGCAGAATACTGGTCTGTTTGCAAACTTTGCCCCGTCTGTGGGCTCTGCCCCGTGTCACGGGTGATTGTCAGATAACGAGTCAACCCTTCCACCAGGAAGATTGATCCCGTGAGGATCGGTTGTTGCGTGACAACCTGAAGCTCCTGCGGTTCCTGCGGAGCCGGAGCCTGCTGACTCTCCCACTCCGGCGCGCCAATCATCGAGATCGGCGGCATGCGGTAGAAAAGATTCGGAGACTTGCCCCACGCCGAAAAGTCCTCCACGGTCAGCCACGCACGGTCCGGAAACGTCATCTTCAGGATTCCTGCCGCTGTGCTATTCACTTGCGCACGGATGCTTCTGTTGAAGTTGGTGTTGTTACTGGTGTCAATGATGTAACTATTTCCGGCGCATTCTTCGCGGGTGACCTGGAAGAACTGGCCGACGGGCTGGACCTCGCAGCCGATGTCGCCGTTGCGGCGGCCCTTCTTGCCGCTGACGCCGCCGAAGGCCCAGGTGAGGCGCGTGCCGGGAGGAAGATTACTGCCCTCGACCTTGAGGATGAGGCCGGAGCCAACGGATGCGGTGATGAGTTCGGCGCGGATGGAACCGGTGCCGAGGATGGAGTCGCGCATCTCGTAGATCATGCGGCCGGGACGGTAGCGGGCGACGACTTCGTCGGCGACTGCGCCCCACTTCGAGGCACGGCCATTCGCGGCGATGAAGCCGAGCTTGAGGTTGCCGCCGTGGCCGGGGAGATAGAGGGAGAACTCGGGGACATCGCTGGCGTCGACGCGGAAGTCGGCGGAGTGCTCGGTGGAGCAAGGGGCGTAGAGCGGGCGGTTGAAGTACTCGCCGCCGTTGCGGATGACGAAGTCGCCGTGGTCTGGGCGGTAGCGCAGCGGGCGGGCCGTCATGTGCTCCATTAGCGGCTGGATTCCGCCGGAGATGACCTCGGGCGGAGGCATGAGGCGGGCGGTCTCCTGGATGTTCCGTTGCGCGGCTGCGGCGGCGGATGCTGCGCTGGGGGCTGTTTGCGAGAGGCCCTTGAGCGTGGCTGCGGCCTGGGCTGCTGTTGCGCTGGATATGGCCAGGAAACGACGACGCGACCATTCGCTGCTGAATTTCATTTTGCTCCCCTTCGCGGTCTGAAACGTGGGGGAATGGTATCAACACAATCGCACAGTGGTAAATGTGGAGGGGAGCGGGTTTCGGTTTTGAGCTATGGGCTATGAGCCATGTGCTATGAGCGAGTGGGGCGGCTAGTGGGAGGAGAAGGTTTTGTCGGGGGCGTTGCAGAGGGGTTCGAGGGGGCAGTCGGCGCAGCGTGGCTTGCGGGCGATGCAGACCTGGCGGCCGTGGGAGATGATGCGGTGGGTGAAGTCGATCCACTGGGACTGCGGGACGATGCGCATCAGATCGCGCTCGACTTTTTCTGGGGCGGTCTCGCGGGTGAGGGCGAGGCGGCGGGAGATGCGCAGGACATGCGTGTCCACGACGATGCCGTCGGCGATGTGGAACCAGGTGCCGAGGACTACGTTGGCCGTCTTGCGGGCGACGCCGGGGATGCGCAGGAGTTCGGGCATGGTCTGCGGGACTTTGCCGTGGAACTCTTCGGTGATGATGCGGCCTGCGCCCTGGATGGACTTCGCCTTGTTGCGGAAGAAGCCGGTGGTGCGGATCAGTTCTTCCAGCTCGGGAAGGGATGCGGCGGCCATCGCTTTGGGCGTGGGGAAGGCGCGGAAGAGCGCGGGAGTGACAAGGTTGACGCGGACGTCGGTACATTGCGCGGAGAGGATGGTGGCGACGGTGAGCTGCCAGGCGCTCTTGTGGTGGAGGGCGCAGACGGCGTTGGGGTAGGTTTGCTGGAGGGCGTCGAGGATGGCGGTGACGCGGGCGGGGTTTGTAGGGGATTTTTTGGTGGCCATGAT
>DAIRTY010000097.1:0-7259 GCA_036803645.1 Acidobacteriaceae bacterium
TCGTCGAGGTTCTCGTACTCCAGCACCAGCGGGCCGTACTCATGCGGCGGCAGCGTCTCCACCGAACCGTCGGGACGCGCGTCGCGCCCGGTCAGGTAGTACTCCGCCACGCGCAGCATCGAGTCCTGCGATCCCACCGCGACGACGAACCGGAACGCCGCGTGATACTGCTGCTCGCTCGCCGCCACCAGCGCCAGCCCGCCGGAGAAGCTCAGCCCCATCACGCCCACCGGCCCGCCCGTCTGCGTTGCAAACCACCGAACCGACTCGCCAATCGCCGCGATCGAGTCCTCACTGACGTGGTAGTCCGTGATAACGGGCAGCTCCGGCGTCAGCACACGGATGCCGCAGCCCGCCATCGCCGCCGCAAAACCCACCAGCCGCGGCTCGTCGATGCCCAGGTGATGTACGCCATGGAAGAGTACCATCGCCGGCGCATGCGGCCTGTTCTGTGGGATGTAGACACGCGCGCGCACCTGCTCCTGTCCGCTTGCTGTCTCAATGGGGAAACTGATGTCTTCGGTCGTCACCGGGCCCGTCAACTCGCGCGCAACCCACGGCACGGGCTGCCCCGCAACCTCGCGCAGCACCGCGACCGCCTGCAGATGCGCGCTGGCAAACGGCCACGCCGTAACGCAGAGCAGTACAGTCCCCGCCGCCAGAATCGCAAATAGAAGCGTGCGCCTCACCTAGGTCTGCGGTCCCAGCACCTTGTCCTTGGCATCGTTCAGCGTCACCTTGAAGTCCATCTTCTTGCGCCCACGAAACACCGTGACGGTGACCGTATCGCCGGCGTGTTTCGCGTTCATCGCCCCCGACAGGTCCTCCGGACTGGTGATCTCCTTGCCGTCGAAGGCCACGATCAGATCGCCGCCCAGCATTACCTGCGTGTTGCCTTCGTAGGCGCGCTGCGTGCCTCCATGCAATCCGGCCTTCTCGGCCGCGCCGCCCGGCAGCACGCGCTCGACCAGCACGCCGTAGTCGGCGGCCAGCCCGATCTGCTCGGCAATGATGGGGTTGATCGGCAGTGTCTGAATGTCCAGCGTGGGCCGCCGCACGCGCCCGTACTTGGCGTAGTCGTCGAGCACCGCCTTGGCCGTGTTGATGGGAATTGCGAAGCCGATGCCTGCGGACTGCTCCACCCCCGGAGTATTCGGGTTTGTTGCGATCATTGTCGTAATGCCAATCACCTCGCCGCGAGAGTTCAGCAGCGGCCCGCCGGAGTTGCCCGGGTTCACCGATGCGTCGGTCTGGATCGCGCCCTCGATGGGGTTGTTCTCCGGGCCGCGCACGGAGCGGATCGCCGAGATGATGCCCCGCGTCATCGTTCCCTCGAGCCCGAACGGGTTGCCGATGGCATAGACGCGCTGCCCCACCATTAGCCCAGCACTTGTCTCGGCCAGCGTCGCGGGAACCAGGTTGGGCGCGTTGATCTTCAGCAGCGCCAGGTCGTGGGCCTTGTCCACCGTAACCACCGTCGCCTTGTACTGGTGCTTGTCGAAGAGTGTCACCTCGACATTGCCGGGCTGTGCGTTGCCGATCACGTGGTTGTTGGTCAGGATCAGCCCGTCCTTGTTGAGGATGAAGCCCGAACCCTGCCCCGCCATCGGTACCGGCCCGTAAAAGAAGTCGAAGCGCACCTCGGTCGTCGTGATGTTGACCACGCTGGGCAGCGCCCGCTTGTAGACGGCGATGTTCTGCTGCTCCTCGGCGTCGAAGGACGGCGCGGCGGAAGCCACATTCAGGTCGAAGGCCCCGTCCTGCCCGCGCAGCGATTCAATGCTGGCCGCGGAGCCGCCCGACGAATGCATCGCGGCCAGCCACGGAGCCAGCGCGCCGGTCGACGCCAGATGCGTCGTCACCAGATAAAACCCGGTAAGCAGCAAAACTACAAGCAGAACAGGACGGTATTTCATCGCAATCAACTTCCTCGCAACTGAACTCATGCCGCAGCAAAGGAGATCGTGGAGACATCCAGCGACTCGGTTTCAATTCGGTCGGCCAACACGCGGAGCGCGAGTGCCTCAACCCTGGACTTGGCCTCTTTCTGCGTGGCCCCATAGACCATCACGCCGGGAAGCTCGCCGATCTCGGCGATCCAGCGACCGTCGGACTCCAACTCGAACTGTATCGCAAACTTCATCGCAGACACATATAAGCAGAATACCGCAATCGAAGGATGCACCACGAGTTGCCCTCACGATCACGACCGCTGCATGGCCGCAGCCTTCAGCACTGGCCACAGCGCGTCCACCTGAGCCTGCAACTGCACAACCGAACCATCGTTCGTCAGTACATAATCGCAGTTCACTGCGTTCCGTTCTGTTTCAGACTGCCGTGCAATGCGCCGTCGCGCTTCGGTCTCCAGCGCACGCCGAGCCTCTTCACTCAGAGTCTTCCCACCCGCCGCGCGCGCGACAAAACGTGCGATCTTCAGCTCCTCCGAGGCCTTCACGAAGATGAGCCGGTCGAAGCGTCGGTGACAGCCGCCCACGCCTGCGTACTTCGTCTCCCCGTATTTTGTCTCGAAGATCAGTGCGGACTCGACAATCGCCACGGCATCCGCATCGCGCGCGGCGGCCTCTTCGATCAGCTCCGCCTGACGCGCGATCACCGCCGGATGCACGATCGCGTTCAGCTCCTCCAATCGCCCAGCGTCTTTTTCCGCTCCGCCGAATGCGATCCGCGCCAGCGCGCCGCGGTCGAGCGTCCCGCAGGCAGATCCATCTGCTCCGTCCGCCTTCACCACCGCCGCACCAAAGTGCGCCACAATCGCCGCATACACCGGCTCGCCCGGCTGCATCATCGCGCGCCCAATCTCATCGGCGGAGAAGACAATCGCGCCCAGTGCCGCGAACCGCTGCGCCGCAGTCGATTTGCCGCTGCCCAGTCCGCCGGTGAGGCCCACACGCAGCACGCGCTACGCCTTCGCCGCAGCAACTACGCTGCGCCCCGCACCAGCTTCGCACAGTAAAGCCGCGCCCCGCCGAGCCTTCGCCGCTTGCACCGTGTTCTTCATCAGCATTGCAATCGTCAGCGCGCCCACGCCTCCGGGCACCGGCGTATACGCACCCGCCAGCTCGAATGCCGCCGGATCGATGTCTCCAACCAGCGTCGAGCCGCGAGTGGCAAACTGTGCCGCGCGCGATTGGTCACCGGGGAAGAAGCGCGCGACGTCAGCCGCATCGGTCACGCGGTTGATGCCCACGTCAATCAGCGTTGCTCCCGGCTTCACCATCTCCGGGGTCACAAATCCCGGCCTCCCGATGGCCGCCACCAGAATGTCCGCGTCGCGCGTGTAGCGAGCAATATCCACCGTCTTGCTATGGCACACCGTCACCGTCGCCGACGCGTTCAGCAGCATCATCGCCACCGGCTTGCCTACAATCTCCGACCGCCCCAGAACCACCGCGTGCTGCCCCGCCACCGGCACTCCGCTGCGCTTCAGAATCTCCATGATCCCCGCCGGCGTGCATGGCGCCAGCGCAGTTCCGGCCTCGACGCCATGGGACGCGGAGCTCTGCAATCGCCCCACGTTGATGGGATGGAATCCGTCCACATCCTTCTCCGGCGACACCGCCTCCAGCAGCCGGCGCGTGTCCACATGCGCCGGCAGCGGCAGTTGGATCAGAATGCCGTCGATCTCCTCGCGCGCGTTCAGCCCCGCGATCAGCTCCAGCAGTTCTTCCGTTGTGACGGTCTCCGGTGGTGTCAGCATCTCGCTGAACATTCCCAATTCGGCGCAGGTCTTCACCTTGCTTCGCACATAGATCTCCGAGGCGGCGACGTGGCCCACCAGCACCACGGCCAGCCCCGGCGTAATCCCGCCCGCAGCAAGCGCATGCGCCTGCTCGGCGACCTCCGCCTTGATCTGGGCGGCAATCTCGACTCCATTCAGTATTCGCGCTGTGGCTTTCATCCTAAGTAACATGGTACCGCGCGACTGGCCGGACGTGTGTCCTGAATCGGGCCCGTCCGCTGAAGTCGCTGCCTCATCCCGGAACGCAGTTCACCTCCGCCCGGCATTCCGCCGATAAGCGGGGCAGGAGGGTGGCCATGGTAGACAATTTCCCCGCAAGCTGCGCGATAGAAAAATTCACCGCGGCCGACCTCACCTCTTTGCGCGAGGAGCTGACCCAGTCCGGCCTCGACTCCCGGCAGGCGGCGGAGCTCATCGGCGTGTTTCTCACTGTGCGTGGATACGGAGTCTCGACCCATGCGGCCTGCGGCGCGGCCTCGCGCATCGAATCGGTTGGCTGCTCGCTGAATTCGATGCAGGAGGAGCTGGAAAAAGTCGCCCTCGTCATGTAACTCGACCGCCCGTCCTGTAACCCGGCTGCTTGTCTTGGGATACGGGCTACAGATCGCATCGCGTTACTCAGCCCCGCCCACCCGCCGGAGTCGTCCCTGCCCGATTCAAAGCTACTTTAGAACTGAGTTGGCGCTTGCGGCGCAGCAGTCTCGGTGATGCGCAGGCGTTCGCCGGGAGCCAGATAGCTCTTGCGCCGGAACCAGTCCTCCATGGCGACGGCGAGGCGGTCCAGAGGAACGCGGAGCCCAACTTCCATCAGACCGTCCGCGATGGGCAGCGTGTCGTCGAAGACCGCATCGTTGGTGAAGTTGCGCATGGCGAAGTTGTCGATCTGCGCAATGGGGCAGCGGTGCGCCACGCCTGCGGCGTCGATGCATTCGATAGTGAGTCTGCGCGAAAACATAAAGACCGTGGGTACTGAATAGCCGGTAGTCGGTGGCGCCTAGCGAATCGTGGCCATCGCCGCGCGGAAGAGCACTTCAAAGTCCTCGGCGGCGGCGGGCTGTTTGGCAATGGCGGTCTCGATCGCCCGTTGCGCGACGGGCCGCGCATAGCCGAGATTCACCAGCGCGGAGAGCGCATCGTCGCCCGCCGGGCCGTAGGCTGCGGCGGCTGCCGACGGCGCGACGGCCATATCGTCCAGCTTGTCTTTGAGTTCGAGGACGACCCGCTCGGCGGTCTTCTTCCCGATCCCCGGAATCCTCGTCAGCGTGGCGTGGTCGCTCGATCGGATGGCCGTCACCAGGCGGTCCGTGTCGATGCCGCTGAGTACCGTGATCGCCAGCTTTGGTCCGATGCCGGTGATCGTCAGCAGCTTCTCGAACATCCGCTTCTCCTGCGGCTCGGCGAAGCCGAAGAGGGCGAGCTGGTCTTCGCGCACATGGGTGTAGATGTGCAGCCGCGCCTCGGCACCCTCCGGCGGCAGCGAAGTGAACGTCGCGACGCTGATGGTTACGTCGTAGCCAACGCCGCCGCACTCGACGATGGCCCGGTTCGGCGACTTGGTGAACAGGCGGCCACGCAGAAAAGCAATCATTCCGCTGATTGTACTTTGTCCGCATCCCAGGATGAAGCGCCGTCTCTCGATTCATATGCCATAGAGCATTTTCGGAATTGCTGTAGACCAAAAATGAATTGTCATTCTGAGCGAAGCGAAGAATCCCCGCATTTTTCTCGTGATGCCACGGACTACACCATTACCGAAAATGCCTTAGTGATGCAGGCGATTACATGGGTCGTTATCGGATTCCCACGAACTTATGCATCTGAAGGCCCAGGCGCCACACGGGATGTTCGAGGCAGTAGCGCAGTGCCTGCTCCGTGTTGGCCTGCCGGTCGGTGCCATCCATCGGCTGCAAAAAAAAGTGCCGGAACTCCAGTCCCGCATAGCTCTCCGGCCTCGCGCCAGCCTGCGGAAAGACTAACTTCAATTCATCGCCCGAGCGCTGTACCAACTCAGCCCTGGCCTTGGGACTGACGCAAATCCAATCGATCCCATCGGGCGCGGCAATCGTTCCATTGGTCTCAACGGCAACCTCGAATTGGCGCGCGTGCAGCGCATCGATCAACGCTCGATCCAGTTGCAGCAGCGGTTCGCCTCCGGTGCAGACGACAAACCTCTTTCCTGCCGAAGATACGGCGCGCCAGGTCGCTTCGATCCGCTCCGCCAACTCTTCTGCGCGCGCGAATCTACCGCCATCCGGGCCGTCCGCGCCGACAAACTCCGTATCGCAGAATTGGCACACAGCTACAGCGCGGTCCTGCTCACGTCCCGACCAGAGATTGCATCCCGCGAACCGGCAAAATACGGCTGCGCGGCCGGTCTGCGCGCCCTCGCCTTGCAGCGTGTAGAAGATCTCTTTGACCGCGTAACTCATGGCTGTGACTCGCGATATTGCAGTGGGTCGATGAGTCCGTTCTCTCTAAATCCTTTTTGCCGGAGTACGCAGGAGTCGCAGCCGCCGCATGGCTCGCCACTCGGCGACGGATCGTAACAACTGCTTGTCAGCGAGTAGTCCACGCCAAGCTCCAGCCCCTTGCGGATGATCTCGGACTTGGTCAGCGACATTAGCGGCGCATGAATTCGCAGGGCCTGCCGGCCCTCCACTCCGGCCCTGGTCGCGAGATTTGCCATCCGCTCAAAGGCCGCGATGTACTCAGGCCGGCAGTCCGGGTACCCGCTATAGTCCAGCGCATTCACTCCGATGAAGATGTCGCTCGATCCCAGAACCTCTGCCCAGGCAAGCGCGTAGGACAGAAAGATCGTGTTGCGCGCGGGCACATAGGTAATGGGGATCCCGCTGCTCATCTCCTCAGGCGTACGCCCCTTGGGCACGTCAATGTCTGCTGTCAGCGCAGAGCCGCCAAAGGCGCGCAGATCGATCGATGCAATTCGGTGTTCTTTCGCGCCACCGGAGCGCGCCACCACTCGCGCGCACTCCAGCTCCCAGCAGTGTCGCTGCCCATACGCAAACGACAGCGCATAGGCATCGTAGTTCGCCTCGCGCGCGATGGCGAGAACGGTTGCGGAGTCCAGCCCACCGCTCAACAGAACTACGGCCTTTGGTCTTGCATTGGATGAAATGGATTCGGACATGAACGACGACTCCCTTGATTTAAGGGTACAACGGTTCGTCGTCCTCGCCGGCTGGCTGCGGCAAAAGAGAGCCCAGACCGCGGCGGTCTGGGCTAAATGGAGAGCTACATATAACTTCGTTGCGCACAGACGAGCAGACCGCGCGTTACTTGCTTGCGACAGGGGCCTTCTTGTCGAGATCAAGATTCAGCTCCAGCACATTCACCCGCGGTTCGCCCAGCAGGCCAAACTGTCGCGGCGTAACGTGCGATGTAACCAGGCTCCGCACCGCATCTTCGCTTACATGCCGCTCGGCCGCCACGCGCGGCACCTGATAGAACGCCGCGGCGGGTGAGATGTCCGGGTCCAGCC
>DAIRTY010000098.1:0-7241 GCA_036803645.1 Acidobacteriaceae bacterium
TACGGACTCCGCGGCTGCCGCCGAGCTGGCGCGCAAGGCCGACGTCGCCATCGTCATCATCGGCAACCATCCTACCTGCGATGCCGGTTGGGCCAAGTGTCCGCTGCCCAGCGACGGCAAGGAGGCCATCGACCGCAAGACCCTCACGCTCGCACAGGAGGACCTTGCCAAGGCAGTCTTCGCGGCGAATCCCAAGACCGTCGTCGTGCTACAGGCGAGCTTTCCCTTCACCACCACATGGACCGAGGCCAATGTTCCCGCCATCCTGATGATGACTCACAACAGCGAAGAGCAGGGCGATGGCATGGCCGATGTTCTATTCGGCGACTACAACCCGGCGGGTCGTCTGAGCCAGACCTGGGTTGCGTCGATGGACCAGCTTCCTCCGATGATGGACTACGACATCCGCAACGGGCGGACGTATATGTATCTCGGCAGCAAACCGCTCTACGCCTTCGGCTATGGATTGAGCTATACGAAGTTCGCGTATTCCAACCTGCGCGTCAGCAGCGGGCATCTGGCCAAGGACGGCACAGTCACGGTGAGCGTCGATGTAAAGAACACCGGCGCACGCGCGGGCGACGAGGTTGTTCAGCTCTATGTGGCGCACGTCGGCTCGGCGGTCGCGCGTCCGCTCGAGGAACTGAAGGGCTTCCGCAGAGTGATGATTCGCGCGGGCGAGACCAAGACCGTCGCGATTCCGCTGAAGGCGAGCCTGCTTGCCTACTGGGACGGCACGGCGATGACGGTGGAAAAGGACAGCGTGGAGCTTCGTGTCGGCGGATCATCGGACGCGATTGCTCTGCGCAAACAGATCAGTGTCGGCGATTAATTGAGGGCATAAACGAATGAAGCAAGCTGCGGGATGGGCGGCAGGCGCGCTGGCGCTTGCGTGGACGTTGGCAATGGCTCCGATGATGTACGCGCAGCAGATGATTGTCTCGCGCGGCGCGGCCACGGTGATGGTCGAGCCATACGCGGAGAACATCGTGCGCGTCAGCATCAGTCTGCGCAAGCAGGATGCGACCGCGGCGGCGGGCTATGGCATCAGCGCAAGGTCGCAGGCCAGCGGATGGAAGAGCGATGCGGGCGCGGGCGGCGATGTGATGAGCTCATCGCGGCTGATCGTAACCGTGGCCCCGCGGCAGAATCACACGCCCACGGGAACTGAAGCCGACATTGCGAAGTTCTTCAATGGATCGACGCCGGGACTGGGCATTACGATCACCACTGCGGAGGGCGTGCCACTGTTGCAGATGAACGACTGGCAGATGGCCGTGCCCAACTACAAGGACGGCACCTCACAAATTCTGAACGACCGCCGCGCGACCGACGATGCCTTCTATCAGGTGGGGGCAACCTTCGCATCGCCCAGGGATGAGCACTACTACGGCCTGGGCCAGAACCAGGAGGGCACTCTCGACCGGCGCGGTCACGTCCTTCGCTGCGCGCACGACTACAACGCTCCGGCGGGCCCGAGCGTCTGCGTGCCGTTTGTGGTCACCAACAAAGGCTACGGTCTGGTCTGGGACAATCCCGGCAAGACGACCGCCAGCTTCGGCTTCAACGATGAGACGAAGTGGACATCGGATGTTGGCCAGCGCGTCTCATTCTTCGTCATCGCGGGCAAGACGTACGACGAGATCTACTCCGGCTACAACCTGCTCACCGGCGATGTGCCCATGCTCCCGAAGTCGGCCTATGGCTACATTCAGTGCAAGCAGCGATACACCAGTCAGGCAGAACTGATGGCCGTGGCCAAGGGCTATCGCGACCGCCATCTGCCTGTGGACGTGCTTGTCATCGACTGGTTCCACTACACCAAGATGGGCGAGATGGACATGGATCCCGCGAAGTGGCCCGACCCTGTCGCCATGAACCGCGAGCTGCACGCGATGAACTTCCACACCATGATCAGCGTGTGGCCGCGCTTTGTCCCCGAGGACCGCTACTACAAGACCGTCCTCGACAATGGATGGTTTATGCACCTCGCCGATGGCACGCCGACCAACGGGTTGCCATATGACCGCGCGGGTTCCGACATCGACACCACCAACCCCGACGCCGCGCGCTGGTACTGGAATGTGATACGCGACAACTACGTCGCCAAGGGATTCGACGCCTTCTGGGCCGATGAGACGGAGCCCGATCTGCCGCCCAACGGAAGCTACTTCCACGTCGGGCCGGGCACGGAGTTCTTCAACGTCTATCCGCTCTTCCACACCGCCGCGCTATACGACGGTTTTCGCCGCGACCTCAACACCCGCGCCCTCATCCTTGCCCGCGATGCGTATCTCGGAGCGCAGCACAACGGCGCAATCTTCTGGTCGTCGGACATCTACCCTAACTGGGACACGCTGAAGCGCCAGGTTCCCACGGGCATCAACTTCGTCGCCAGCGGCATGCCCTACTGGAGCACAGACATCGGCGGATGGCAGTATCTTCCCGCCACGCACAAGCCGGAGCGCCCGCCGCTGCTCGATCCGTCGGACGCGCGCGACGAGGTCGGCAACTACGACGACTACCCGGAGCTGTACGTTCGCTGGTTCGAGTACGGCGCGTTTCAGCCGAACTTTCGCAGCCACGGAAGCCGTCCGCAGAACGAGGTCTGGTCCTACGGCAAGCAGGCCGAGCCCATTCTCGAAAAATATCTGCGCCTGCGCTACACGCTGATGCCGTACCTCTACTCGCTCGCCTACCGCACGCACCAGACCGGTGCGCCGTTCATGCGCGGCCTCTTCATGGACTTCGGCGACGACCTCAACGTCGCCAACATCGGCGACGAATACATGTTCGGCCCAGCGCTTCTGGTCGCGCCTGTCGTCGAGCAGGGAATGACGAGTCGAGCGGTCTACCTGCCCGCCGGAACGGACTGGTATAACTTCTGGACCAACGAGCGGCTGCACGGCGGACAGACGGTTACGGTCGCTGCGCCCATCGACACGCTGCCTCTCTTCGTACGCGCGGGATCGATTCTTCCCATGGGCGCGCCGGTCGAGAGCACCAACGAGAAGCAGCCACTGCAGGAGCTGCGCGTCTATCCCGGAGCCGACGCCAGCTTCGATCTCTACAACGACGACGGCACAACCTACGCCTACGAAAAGGGCGCGATGCAAATCACGCATCTGCGCTGGTCGGACTCCGATCGGCGTCTGACGCACACCGGTGCAGTTCTCCTCGGCTCCGGTGAGACAACGCCGGTGAACGTTGTAGCCGCGAAGTAATTGCGAGGCGTCGAAACGATTGCGCGACATATTCTCCTTCACGAATATGTCGCGCAATCAATCGTGGCGATAGAGTTTGACCTTCTGAATCGTGGGCGTGCTTCCGCGGAAGATGAGATGGCCGTAGCCGTTCGCGTTTGAAAGCAGAATTTGCTGGACTTCAGCCTTCACTGCAACCGCTGCCGAGGTTGTCCGGACCGTCAGCCCCGGCGGGCGCGCCACAGCGCCCCTTCGAGGGGATCGACGGGAGACTGGCGCACACGGACCGCGGGTAGCAAAACGGCGAGTCGCGCAGTCATCGCAACGCGCACCTGGTTGATGTGCGCAAGGACGCTGCCCGTGAAGGCGACGCCGATTGCGGCCGGTTCCGCCGGAGTTGCGGCGGGTGCGGCGCTCATCTTGCGGAAGACAAGCGCGACCAGCTCGGCGAGCTGCTCGCCTGCGCGGGTCAGCACCTCGACGGCGAGCGCGTCGCCAGCATCGGCGCAGTGGGCGACCACGGGTGCAAGCGAGGCAAAGTCGGGCGCGGTGTGGTCGCAATCACCGCGTTGATTGCCGTAAGCGACCAGCTCGCCAAGCGAGTTCAGCTTCCAGTGCCGCTCGATCTCCCGCAGCAGGGAAGTGGATGAGTCGCCGAGCGGCATTCCGTCGTGCGCGTGCAGTGCTGTGCGAATCGCTTCGAGGCCGATCCATGTGCCCGATCCCTCGTCGCCCAGCACAGGCCCCCAGCCGCCCGCGCCGAAGTGGCCGTTGGCAGAGCGGCCGATGGCGTTTGATCCAGTGCCCGCGACGACCAAAATTCCTGGACCTCCATGGAAGGCTGCATCGAGTGCGATCTCCTCGTCGCCGCAGAGAAGCATCTCGCCGGCGACAGATTCGCAGAGCGCGCGACTGGCCCACGCGCGCACGGCGGGGCTGCTGATCCCGGTCAGTCCGAAGCACGTTCGAGTCACCTGACCCAGCGATACGACCGCCGCATCCGCAACCTCGGCGAGCATCGTATGAAACCTCGTCGTCGCCTCCTGTTCGGAGACGCGCATCAGCTTCACCGTGCCGGTTGTCGCGCGGGCGAGGACGCGTGTCTCGTCTGCCAGCAGACACTGCGTCTTGGTGCCGCCCGCGTCGATCGCAAGAAAGTAACTCATCGGAAACAATCATAAGCCACGCGTTCCCCGACGAAATACTTAACACCGATTGACACTGATTGGACCGATCAAAAGCGAATAGAAACATTTTTATCAATAAAGACAAGAACTGTTTCTAATCGGTGCTCGCCGGTGTAGATCGGTGTTATGTCTTTTTCTATTCGACGAGCCGCTATACTCAGGCAATGCCTGTTCGTTTGCATGCGCTCGATCTCTGCGTGGTTGGCCTGTACCTGGTGGCCATTACGCTTTTCGGGCTGCGCTTCAGCCGGCGGCGCGCGGCGGGCGGCACGGCGGCGAAGGACCGCTCGCTGCGCGGATATTTTCTGGCGAACAAGACGATTCCCTGGTGGGCAATCGCCCTCTCCATCGTCTCCGCCGAAACCTCCACGCTCACCATCATCGGGACTCCGGGATTGGCATTCGCGGGCGACTTCGGCTTCCTGCAGATCGTCATCGGCTACATGCTCGGTCGCGTCGTGGTGGCTTTGCTCTTCCTGCCCAAGTTCTTCCAGGGCGAGATGCTGACGGCCTATCAATTGATCGATCGCCGCTTCGGCCACACGCTGCACAAGGTCACCGCGGGCCTCTTTCTGCTCACCCGCGCCGCAGCCGAGGGCGTGCGCGTCTTCGCTGTCTCCATCGTGGTGGGCATCGCCATCGGCACCGGAGACGTGCTCTCAATCGCCATCATCTCCGCGCTCACGCTGTTGTATACCTTCGAGGGCGGAATGGCCGCCGTCATCTGGACCGACGTCGTCCAGATGGCGATCTACGTCGGCGGAACGCTGGTCGCCATCTGGTCGCTCGGCACGCATGTCCCCGGCGGTTGGGCGACGATTCACACAGTCGGCGCGGCCGCGGGCAAGTTCCACATGTTCAACTTCGCCCTCAACCTCACCACCACCTACACCTTCTGGGCAGGTGTTCTGGGCGGGACATTTTTAACCATGGCATCGCATGGGACGGATCAATTGATGGTGCAGCGAATGCTTGCGGCGAAAAATCTCGGCGAATCCCGCCTCGCGCTCCTCTCCAGCGGCGTGGTCATCTTCATCCAGTTCGCGCTCTTCCTGCTCATCGGCGCGGGCCTCTTCGTCTTTTACGGAATGCATCCAGCGGCGTTGATTGCGCTGCATGGCGCAAATACCAACCGCATCTTCCCGGCGTTCATCGTGCAGCAGATGCCAGTGGGCGTGGCTGGCCTGCTCGTCGCGGCGATTCTGGCGGCGGCGATGTCCAATCTCAGCGCCGCGCTCAACTCGCTGTCGTCGACGACAGTGGTGGACTTCTACATGAGATGGCGTCCCCGCGCCAACGACCGCGAGCGCATGGTCGTCTCGCGCGCCTCCACCGTGCTCTGGGCGCTGGTGCTCTTCGCCGTCGCGGTCTACGCCGTCCACGCGGGCGGCAAGGGCAACGTCGTCGAGATTGGCCTCTCCATCGCGTCCGTATCCTACGGCTGCCTGCTGGGAGTATTTTTGTTGGGAACACTGACGAAGTACGCAACCCAGGGAGGAGCGATTGTGGGCATGATCACCGGCTTCGCGCTCAACCTGGCGCTCTGGCAATGGCCCGGCAAAGTCCTTCTACGAGGCGGCGCTCTCATCCCAAATATTGTAAAGCCGGATGGAACTATAGAACTAGCACCCAATGTCATCCCGGCAATCACTGTCCCTCACATCGCCTGGACCTGGTACGTGATTATCGGAGCATTAGTCACCTTCGCGGTCGGCTCGCTGGCCAGCCTCGTCTTCCGCAAACAATCCACCCGCACTCCATCAGCAACCGCCGCCCTCCTCCTCGTGATTGTCATTCTGAGCGGAGCGTCGCGCCCGTGCGACGCGCAGTCGAAGGACCCCGAACCCGCCAATCCGGCCACAACCGCCCCAAGCATTACCGTCTCGAACCCTTCCGCCCCCGACTTCTCCACTGTCTCCGCCGCAATCAACACAGCCATCGCGCAGAAGAAGCTGCCCGGTGCGGTCGTTGTCATCGGCCACGGCGGCAAGGTCGTCTTCGAGCAGGCCTACGGCGTACGCAAACTCGCTGGCGAACCCGGACTCGACGGCAAGCCCTCCGCAGCCGAGCCGATGACCACCGACACCATCTTCGACATGGCATCCCTCACCAAGTCCCTCGCCACAGCAACCGCCATCATGCAGCTTTACGAGGCACACAAGCTCGACTTCGACGACCCCGTCGCCAAGTACCTGCCGGAGTTCGCCGCCAACGGCAAGCAGGCCGTCACCATCCGCGAACTCCTCACGCACTACTCCGGCCTCCCGCCCGACGTGGACCTCAAAGACACATGGGGCCTCGCCGTTCCCGACAAGGCCGAAGGCATGCGCCGTGCGATGAACTCCCCGCTCACCACCACCCCCGGCACCCACTTCGAGTACTCCGACATCAACTACATCGTCCTCGGCGCGCTGGTGGAGAAGCTGAGCGGACAGACGCTAAACGTATACGCAAGAGAGAACATCTTCTGGCCGCTGAAGATGTACCACACACAATTTTTCCCCTTTGACACCGCGTGCGGCGCAGACAAACTTGGCGCAGCCATTGTCGGCGGCCACGAAACCGATATGTGCCAACCGGGAACGTGGTCCGCCTGGGGTTGGCGCCGCAACACCGCGCCCACGGCACGCGACGACCAGGGCACCACAGCCACCAATCCCGACTTCGACCATCTGCTGCGCGGCACGTTGCACGATCCAACAACGCGGCGGATGGGCGGCGTAGCGGGCCAGGCAGGAGTCTTCTCGACGGCAGACGATGTAGCCCTCTTCGCGCAGGCGCTGCTGGATCGCCTCGCCGGTCGCCCCAGCAACTTCCCCCTGAAGTGCGAGACGCTTCAGTTGATGACCAC
>DAIRTY010000099.1:0-7240 GCA_036803645.1 Acidobacteriaceae bacterium
AGACAAAACGTAAAGGATGTCCTGGAACTTGACAGCTTCAGCCCCCTGAATAAGGCCAATCGAATCAAGGGGCTTTAGCCCCGGGCCTTCCGCTATTCCGCCGAGACCTTCCCCACCGGCCGCAGCAGCGGAAACAGGATCACGTCGCGGATGGACTTCGACCCGGTCAGCACCATGGTCAGCCGGTCGATGCCGACGCCCTCGCCGGCCGTCGGCGGCAGCCCGTAGCCCAGCGCGCGCACGTAGTCCTCGTCGACTTCGGCCATGGCTTCTTCATCGCCGCGTTTGCGCTCTTCGATCTGCGCCTCGAAGCGCCGCCGCTGGTCGTCCGCATCGTTCAGCTCGGAAAACGCATTGCCGACCTCAAACCCGCCAATGTAGAACTCAAACCGCTCCACCCACTCCGGCTCGTCCGGCTTGATCTTGGAAAGAGGTGATACCGCCAAAGGAAAGTCATAAATAATCGTCGGCTGAATGAGGTAGCGTTCGGCTACAATCTCGAAAATATCCGCAATAGCTTTGCCGTAGGGATGGCCACGACGCAAATCCTGCCGGAGAAGGATTAATGCGCATGCAAATGACTTTATAAATGCGTCCAGATCTCCACTTGCATGCGTTATCCCCGTTACCTCTTTCAGCGTTTTTGGGTCTCCACAGGCATTCAGTGCTCGATCAATAAGACGTGTCACGCTGGACGCACTTTGAAACTCATTGACGTCAGGTACCTCGCCGAATTGAGACGGCCACCACTTGATGATTGCTTCGCGCATGGAGAGCTTCGTCCACTTGCTGAGGTCAATTTCGACGCCATCGAAGTTGGTGATCGTCGTGCCATTCACCTCTTGCGCGACGAAGGCGATGAGTTCCTGGGTCAGGTCCATCAGGTCGTGGTAGTTGCTGTAGGCCTGATAGAACTCCAGCATCGTGAACTCTGGATTGTGGCTGGTGTCGATGCCCTCGTTGCGGAAGTTGCGGTTGATCTCATACACGCGGTCCATTCCGCCGACCACCAGCCGCTTCAGGTAAAGCTCCGGCGCAATGCGCAGCGATAGATCAAGATCGAGCGCGTTGTGGTGCGTCTTGAAGGGCTTTGCCGCCGCGCCGCCCGCGATGGCCTGCATCATCGGCGTTTCGACTTCGAGGTATCCTCGCTCGTCGAAGAACTTACGCATCGCGCGCAGAATCGCGGCCCGCTTGACGAAGACCTCGCGCACGTCGGGATTGACGAAGAGGTCCACATACCGCTGACGATAGCGCAGCTCGGTGTCTTCCAGGCCGTGGAACTTGTCCGGCAGGGCCAGCATCGCCTTGGCGAGAAAGGTCAGAGTCGTAACATGAACCGTCAGTTCGCCCGTCCGTGTGCGCATCAGATAGCCCTTTGCGCCCACATGGTCGCCCAGGTCGAGCAGCCTGTACAGCGCAAACGCGTCCTCGCCCACATCGTCCTTGCGCACATAGAGCTGCATCCGCTGGCCAGCCTGCTGCAACTGCGCGAAGCCTGCTTTGCCCTGGACGCGGATCGCCATAATGCGCCCGGCAATTGCGACCTCGATCTTCTTTCCCGCAGCCAGATCGGCGGCGAACTGCTCGGCGGTCATTGGGTCATACGCCGCGCGCAGCTCGGGAATGGTGATCGTCGCGGCGTAGCTGTTGGGATAGGTCGCCTGACCCAGCTCGCCGATCTGCCGCAGCTTCTCGCGCCGCTCGTTGTACAGCTTCTCTTCAAACTGCGATTCGTACACGGGTTTGCCCTTCGCGTTGATGACTCTGACAAACCAGTATATCGACGCGGCCCGCAACGCGTGGTGTAATGGGGAAGCGATGGCCGATGAATCCAACATCCCGCCGAAAAAGTACAGCGGTCTCAGGGACTACGTGAAGGCGGAGCAGATGGTGCAGCTCGCCCTCGCCATCCCCCTCGGATGCGTTATCGGCTGGTTCTTTGGCGGCTTGCTGGACCGTCACTTCCACACGGGCTGGATCGCCATCGCCGGCATTGTGGTTGGCGCCGCCGGCGGCTTTCTACAGATCGTCACCATCGCCGCGCGCTACCTCAAGAACAACCGATGAAGAGCTTCGACACCTACAGCGACGACGACTTCAAGCGCAGCATCTGGAGTGCGCTGCGCATGATTGCGATCGCGGTCGCACTCTCCGTCCCACTGCTGTGGTGGAAGCTGGGCTGGCAGTCCGCCGTGCTGCTTGCGGTGGGCGCGCTTATCTCCGGCTCAGGCCTCTTCGAGTGGCTGCGCCTGATGACCGCGCTGATGCAGCGGATGGACTCCGGCGGCGCAACGCCCGCTCCTGTTCGTCCACTCGCCCCCGTGCTGATCGGGTTCTTTCTCCGCCTGGGGCTCGCTCTGGCGCTGCTTTATGGTAGCCTTAAGCTGCTGGACGGATCGGTTTACGCTCTGATTGGCGGACTTGCGCTGGGAGTGGCCGCGCTTTCGATTGAAGGTCTGCGGCTCATCAAGAGCTGGACCGTCTAGACGATCTGAGATTTACGAGAGTTATGCCGACCCAACTGCTCCTAACGCGTATCCTGAATGCCCACTTTGCCGCGCCCGTGAACGCCTTGCTGGGTGCCCTGCATGTCCATCCCGCCTACCCCAGCCAGCCCATCAGCGATGCGTTTGCGATGGAGTTGCTGGTCTTCGTGGGGCTGCTGGCATATTTCGTGACCGTGCGCCTCACGCTCAGCGTGGAAAGGCCCGCGCCGCCCCAGCACTTCGCCGAGATGACCCACGAGTTTGTCATCGAACAGAGCGAAGCGATCATCGGCCATGGATACGAGCCATTCCTCAGCTTTCTTACCATGCTGGGCGTCTTCATTCTGATCAGCAATCTCATGGGGCTGGTTCCGGGCCTGATGTCGCCCACCGCGGACAAGGTTGTTCCCCTGGGCTGCGCGCTGCTTACCTTCGTCTTCTACCACGTCCAGGGAATCCGCAGGCACGGTTTCGGATACATCAAGCAGTTCCTCGGCCCCGTCTGGTGGATGGCGTGGCTGATGCTGCCGCTGGAGATCATCTCCCACTGTGCCCGCCTGTTGTCGCTCACCGTCCGTCTCTACGCCAACATGTTCGCAGGCGACCTGGTGACGCTGGCCTTCTTCTCGCTGGTTCCGTTGGTTCTTCCCATCCTCTTTCTCGGCCTCCACGTGCTGGTATCGGTGGTGCAGGCCTTCTTGTTCATGGCGCTGGCGATGAGCTATCTTTCGCTCGCCGTGGCGGAAGATCATTAGCGTTTCGCTCTACTCCGGACTCATCTCCGAAGGGTCAAGTTCAGGTTTCTCCGCGGAGCTTCTCTCCCGCTTCGCGGAGCGCAACATCGCCGTCCAGCGTGAGGGTGCCAGCATGGTGAGCATCAACCACCCACTGGCGGCGAACTTTGGGAGAATGGAGCTGCACACAATGCGTAAAATGCAATTTCTCTTCATGTCGCTGGCCACGCTGCTGCTGGCAACGCCGGCCTTCGCGCAGGCGGGAGCCAGCCCAACCGCCAACACCTGGGTGCCACTCGCCGCCGGACTGGGCATGGCGCTCGCCAGCGGCCTGTGCGGCATCGGCCAGGGCAAGGCAACCGCTTCGGCCACCGAAGCGCTGGCCCGCAACCCCGGCGCGCGTCCTGGAATCTTTCTCTTCCTCATCCTCGGCCTCGCCTTCATCGAGTCGCTCGCTCTGTACACCTTCGTCATCATCTTCATCAAGGTCAAGTAAGCGCCGCTATCAACGCACTCTGCATTACAACCAGAGAGCCTCCCTTGCGGAGGCTCTTTTCGTTGCAGCGCGGTTTGTCTCCTCGTTGTGATGTTGCGCGCGCGGGAGTTTATCCGCGCCGCTCCCGAATTTGTAGCCCGCTCTGCCAGTTGATAGACTTCGGACGCTGCTCTGTCCTGCAAAAACGGGACTTGCGCGGCGGAGAGGTTTCCATGGACGCACGATCTTTGACCAGCCGGCGCAGTGTTCTGGCGGGAATGACGGTGGTAGCTGGAGGCCTCACGCTGGGCCGAACCGCGCTGGGTTTGCTGACCACACCTGCCGGCAAGCAGGACGACTTTGTGGCGGCCAAGCCGGACAAACTCGTGCCGTTTCCTATGGCGCAGGTCCGTCTGCTCGACGGAATCTTCAAGGCGCAGTCGGAGATCAATCAGAAGTATCTCGACTCGCTCGCTACGGACCGGCTGCTGCACAGCTTTCGCGTGACCTCGGGAATTGCCTCCACCGCGACTCCATACGGCGGATGGGAGAAACCGGACTGCGCGCTGCGCGGCCACTTCAATGGCGGGCACTTCCTCTCCGCGGTGGCGCTGGCCTACGCGAGCGCGGGCAACGAGACGCTGCGCGCCCGTGGCGACGCGATGGTGGCCGAGCTGGCGCGCTGCCAGAAGGCCAACGGCAACGGCTATCTGGGCGCTTATCCCGAGACGCAGTTCGCGGCCCTGGCCAAGGGCGACAGGCAGTGGGCTGGCGTAAACGTGTGGGCGCCCTTTTACACGCTGCACAAAATCATGGCAGGCCTCGTCGACATGTTCGTCCACACCGGCAACCAGCAGGCGCTCCAAACCGCCGAAGTCATGGCAGAATGGGTGCGGACGTATTTCGCCGGCATCGACGACGAGCAGCGCCTGCGCATGTTGCGCACCGAGTACGGCGGCATGAACGAGGTGCTGGCCAACCTCTACGGGTTGACCGGCAAGCAGCAGCATCTCGATACGGCGCGGCTCTTCGAGCAGCCGGTCTTTCTCGATGCGCTGGCTGGCCGTCGCGACGAGCTGAAGGGACTGCACGCCAATACTCATGTGCCCAAGGCGATCGGCGCTGCGCGGATGTACGAGCTGACCGGCGACGCTCGCTATCGCGGGATCGCGCAGTACTTCCTCGATGAGGTGCTGACCGAGCGCAGCTACGCGATCGGCAACACCAGCGTGAATGAGTTCTGGCGCAGCGACCCCGGCAACCTCATGGGAAGCCTGGAGTATCACAACGCCGAGTGCTGCGTGGCCTACAACCTGATGAAGCTCGAGCGTCATCTGTTTGCCTGGACCGGCGAAGCGCGCTGGATGGACGCCTACGAGCGCAGCCTGTGGAACTGCCGCATGGGAACGCAGAGCGCGCAGGGGCTGAAGCAGTACTTCTTCCCGCTCGCCGCCGGCTACTGGCGTCACTTCAACTCGGCCGAGCAGTCGTTCTGGTGCTGCACGGGTACGGGTGCGGAGGAGTTCGCCAAGTTCAACGACACGATTTATTTTCATGATGCCTCCACCTCCTCTCACGATTCCGGCAGCGTTTGGGTCAACCAGTTCATCGCCTCCGAACTGGACTGGAAGGAGCAGAACTTCGGGCTGCGGCAGCAGACTCTATTTCCCGCCGAACAGGGAACCACGCTGCACATCAAAGTCGCCGCGCCCCAGCGGCGGTCGATCCACATTCGCATTCCCGGCTGGGTCGCCGAGGGCGGCTCGGTTCGCATCAACGGCCGCGAGCTGGAGGCGTTCGCGCAGCCCGGCAGCTACCTGTCGCTCACCCGCGAGTGGCGCGACGGCGACAGGATCGAACTCTCGCTGCCCATGCAGCTCCGCAGCGAGCCGCTGCTCGGCGACTCCACGCTGCGCGCCGCGTTCTACGGGCCGCTGGTGCTGGCCGCGGACTTGGGGCCGGGGCCGAAGGATGGGCCGCTGAAGATCGGCGGATATGACTCCTGCCCCAGGGACAAGGACATCGGTCCCGCGGCTCCGGCTCCAACCGCGCCTGCGGGCGATGCTGCCGGCTGGATCGAGGTCGTCTCGGCGAAGGACCTGGCGTTCAAGCAGGCGGGCGCGAAGGATGCGCCTGCGGTGAAGCCGCTCTATCGCATCACGGACGAGAAGTACGCCGTCTACTGGAACACGGAGAAGAACTCTTGAGCGCAAAGAACGAAGGAGATCTCTCTCCACTCCCCATCAGGACGATCAGCAGCCGCGAGGTCTACCGCAACCCGTGGACGCGGGTGCGCGAGGACGTGATCGAGCGCGCGGACGGCGTGCGCGGCATCTACGGCGTGGTGGACAAGGACCCCGCATGCCTCATCATCCCGTTGGAGACGACGCCCGAGGGCGACTTTCTCACCCTGGTCGAGCAGTTTCGCTACACGGTCGGCGGACGATTCATGGAGCTTCCCCAGGGCGGCTGGGAGCAGGCCGACGCGGTGCCGGAGGAGATGGCGCGCGGCGAGCTGCGCGAGGAGACCGGCCTGAGCGCGGAACGCATGACGCTGCTCGCCACCTTGCAGATCGGCTACGGCGTGCTCAACCAGAAGCAATCCATCTTCCTGGCCGAGGGGCTGACCCAGGGCGAGCGCGAACTGGACGCTGAGGAGAGCGACCTGGTGGTGCATCGGGTCAGCGTGGCGCAGTTCGAGGCGATGCTTCTCGATGGGACGATTGTGGACGGCTGCTCGTTGGCGGCGTGGGGCGTCTACCGGCTGTGGCGGGAGCGGCAGCCTGGAACGAGATCGCTCTAGCTGACGAGGTGGCCCATTTTTTCCTGCTTGGTTTGCAGGTAGCGGGCGGAGGTGGGTTCGGCGGGGACCTCGGCGGAGAGGCGCTCGGCAACCGTGATTCCCGCGGATTCCAGCGCGTCGACTTTTTCCGGGTTGTTGGTGATGAGGCGTACGGAGGGGACGCCGAGCAGCTTGAGGATGGCGGCGGGCAGCTCGTACTGGCGGCAGTCGGCCTTGAAGCCGAGGGTGAGGTTGGCCTCGATGGTGTCCAGTCCCTGGTCCTGCAGTTCATAGGCCTGGAGCTTGGCCATCAGGCCGATGCCGCGTCCCTCCTGGTTCTCGTAGATCAGGAGGCCCCGTCCAGCGTCACGGATGGCCGCCAGGGCCAGCTCCAACTGCTGGCGGCAATCGCAGCGCAGCGAGTGGAAGACGTCTCCGGTGAGGCATTGGGAGTGGATGCGGACGATGGGCGGCTCGGCGGTGGTGACGTCTCCCATGAGGAGGGCGACGGCCGTCTCGACTCGGCGCGCTGGCACGGGGAGTTCTGCAAGGTCCGTTGCCGTGCATGGTGCTGGATCGGCGAGGGTGCCCTCGAAGCCGAGGATGCGGAACATGCCCCAGCGGGTGGGGAAGTCGGCATCGGCGAGCTTGCGAACAGATTCAAAGGGCATGGTTCGATTATACGGGGCGCGGGAGATTCGGCATCGGCTACGGCCTGGAGGGAGGGGAGGGTTGCCGGTTGTGGTTCGGCTATGGGCTG
>DAIRTY010000100.1:0-5532 GCA_036803645.1 Acidobacteriaceae bacterium
TCGGTTCGTGATGACAAAAATAAAGGACTGATAACGGCGCACCTAAAGGTGCGCCCCTTCAAAAGCATCCCTATTCGAGTTTTCAGCAAACTGTACAGCCGCCTCGGGATGGCAAGATCGAGCCTTACACGGCGCACGCTTCGCCAGGCTCCATCTAAAGGTGCGCCCCTTCAAAACTGCATTCAGAACAACGCTGCGCCGGCCGTGGGGAAATAGCTGCGGTAGCAGAGCACGGTTTCATCGTCGTTGACGTCAACCGTGGGCAGAGCGTGCAAGCTGGCGTGCAGCATGTGACCGAAGAGCGGAGGAGCGAGTTCCTGCCTGGTTTCCACGCCACCCGCCGCCACCTGGAGGCGGGGATAGTAGAAGCAGGCGCGACCGCCGGTCTCTCCTACGATGACGAACAGGCCTGACCACTCCTGGAAGAAACTGCTGCCCTCGCGGTCCACGAATGCCACCACCCTCTGCACGCCCATCCCGCTGGTGGGCGGGCCGATCAAGGGCTGGGCCAGGATCAACGAGGTTGGTGTCTTGGACGAAACGCGCGAGACGTTGAAGGTCACGCGGCGGATGAAGTCCGATTGGGTGCTCGGGTTCAAGGGTGACGAAAGATACGCTGCCGGCGCACCGGCTCCCACATAGCCGACTGTGCCGGTGTAGTCCGAATCGACGGCGACAACGTCGCCGACGTTGTAGTCGGCGAGCTGGTCGCTGGTAAGTATTAGCTCGCTGATGGAGGAGCCGGGTTGCAAAGGAGAGGGCGGAATGGCCGCGCCACCCGAACCTTGGGGCGGGCTCAAAGGCAGGACAGCCAGCACATTCATCTGCTGGGAGCCGCCAGCGATCGCCATTTGCAGCTTGCCCCAGGAGGGCAGGTCGAAATCCACGCGCGCCTCGGGCTGCGAGCGGTACTGTACGGTGATGGTGCCGCTGGGACCGCTGCGCAGCGCATCGTGCTTGGTGGCTGCGGTGCGCTGAAAGTTTTCGATCCAGCCGAGGTCAAACCAACCGGATGGCGGGACGTCGAGGTCGAACTGTCCCTGTGCCCCGGGATCGAAAGGGACGCTGGCACCGCTAGGACGGTCCACGGCCGCGAGGTAGGCGCGCACGGCGCGACCGATGGGCGCCATCTGCGAACGCCGGGCGAGAGGATTGATACTCATGTCTGGTTCACCTCGGGATAGAAGAACAGCGTGATGCTGATCTCGCGGCCGACATAAGGCGGCGTGGTTTTGGCCGCGCCAAGTGCGGGCGGCGTCCAGAAGATGGTGGATCCCAATGCCACCGGGGAGCCGGAGCTGTAATTGCACTTGGCAGTGTGCGCCGGAGCGCAGATGGCGAGCAGGTCGTTGTCCAGGCTCGCCAGATCGCGCCCGCGATCGAGCCATCCGTTCTGCTCGGCGCCTGAAGTGCAATACGAGATGGTGCAATCGAGCGCCATCAGAGTTCCGGCGGATGGCTGCACCATGTGCGCGCTGCCCCAGTGCAGGTAGAAGGTGTCGCACAACGGCGGCGCCGCAGCCGGCGGCTCGTTCTCGACCACTGCGATGGCAGGTCGTGTGGCCCCGTCAAGCGTGATCGTGCGTCCCGGATCGACCACCACCAGGCGGTTGCGTAGCTCCACGTAGAAACTATCCTTGGCTGGTTGCATGATTTCGCTACTCCGTCGCCATGATGTGGTAGAGGTAGTCCATTCCGCCGAGGTGGTCGCTGATGACGGTGTCAATGTGCATGAGCTTGCCGCGAAAAAGTATGCCTTCCGCCGTGAGCAGCCAGGTGGGGATGTCGTCCACACCGTGCTCGTCGGCGATTGGCTTCACCGCTTTTGCGCTCAGCGTGACCTCGATGCGCTTGCTGCCGTTGGCGGCGGGCGCGATCGTCCGCACCACCGCCGGGGAGATCTGCAGGTCTTCTGACATTGGAGGGGTCAGCCCGAGCTGGCTGTTGGTGTCGCCGGTGGAAGCGTCGGCGATGCGCAGCGTAATCTGGGCCCCACCCAGAGCTCGCACCATGGCATCGGCCGCGCGCCGCACGCCCAAGCCGCGGCTGTGGATTGTGCCGAGGGGAATCTCGGTTTCAGACATATCAGCCCACTTTCTGCGCCACATAGGGCGCGAGCATGCCTTGCACGGTGGAATCGATGAGCGTGTCGGAGAAATACTCGAGATGCATCGAGTTCAGGGTGCCAGCGCGGACATTGAGCGCCGGAGTGGCCTGCGCATTTTTCACCAACTGCGCACAGGCGAACTTCACCGGGTCAGGGACCTGGGAGAAGCCCGCGGTGTAGACGAGCTCGATCTCGTCAAAGGCCAGGCCCAGGGGATTGCCAAGCCAGGAGACCTCGCCAGTTTCGGCAAAGTAGTCGAAGGTGCTGACGTCGAGGTCGACCCAGGTGCCGGGAAGCGCATACACGAGGGCGATTTCGGCGAGCTCCCACATTGTGGTATCTTCGCCACGTCGCGGCGGAGCATAGCGGCCCCTGCCCGATATCAATGGCGACGTTTCGCCTGACACGATGGCAAGGGGCAGATTGGTGAGCCGAAGGTTGTTGCGGCCGGGCATCACTCGAACGCGCTCCGTGAATTGCACGATGGCGAGCGTGGGCCGTCTGCAATACGTGTTGATCAGCGAGGAAGCCGCCGCCACGAACGATTCCGGGGTGGCGGGTTCCAGTCCATAAGTTTCGTATTCCGAATCAGACAAATAATTCATGGCGCTCCCTTCGTGGCTACGCTTTTGATGGAAGGCGGAGGGAAAATGGGCTTAGCCTGGGGCTTCTCGATTCCCGGCGCTAAAGCGCATGATTGAAGCCGGGCTTTTCCCGGAGCGCTGAAGCGCTCCTTCCCCCGCATAAATGCGGGGGCTCCCACCAAGAAAAAGCTGGCGTACGAATCCGGAGGGCAAGCAGCCTCAGAAAATAGGGGACGGAGTTTTTCCGTCCCCTGGGTTGCACACCGGCGGCCCGAACGGGAAGCGGCGCGGCGCTGCGAAGCAGCGGAACAGGGATCGATTAGCAACCTGGCCGCTGCGAGGCGTCGCGGCGGGACGGCAGCTACCGGTCGACGACCACCTTGTAGTGTGCGTAGCTGGCGCCCTTAACGACGATACCGCCGAACTTCACCACCACCATCTGCGAGGCCAGCGAGCTCGGTGTTCCGAGCTGGAAGACGCGCGGGTCAGTACTGGTGAGCCAGTGATACTCGATCATGTCTTCGCTAACGATGTAGCAGGGCAGGATCGCCGAGCCACTGCCCGGGATGCCGGTGTACGGAATCGACCAATCGGGAATCAGCGGCAGCTCTCCGGCCTGGGTGGAAAGAGTCTTGACGGTCAAGCCGCCCGCCACCGTCGTGCTCGAAAGTACCACATTGAACTCCTGCTTCATCTCGCGGTCAATCAGGTCGAGCAGCACCGGATTGCTGTAGACAGCGGTAGGCCGCACTTCATAGTTGCTGTTGGCGACCATCTGCGCGATGGTGGACTTCAGGCCGTCCACGATGCTGTCGGTGGTGTGGATGGTGGCGACGTTGCCGCCATCGGTGATCTGTCCAGCCGCGCCGTAGTACTGGGGCGTGGTGGGATTGGTCAACGAGGTGTCGTTGCCGTTCCATAGCGCGACATCATGAGTGCGCAGCAGACCTTCGACGGAGTCGGCCAGGTCCTTGGCCTGCAAATAAGCGAACTGACTCTGCTGGGCACCGACTTCAATATCGAACACGTTGTAGTTGATCTGCGAAACCAGGCACTTCAAGGGAACACTACGCTCCACCCGCGTGGGGCTCACCAGCGTCGGCGTGATGTTGCGCGGATCGACGAAGCCGTTGGCGGCAGTCGGCGAAGGAATGCCCGTCTCCTCGAAGAAGCGGGAGGGATGGCCGGTGGCCGGGACTTGCTTGATACGCTGGCCGAACGGGCCACGGCGGCGAACGATGTCGGTGATTTCGGTCTGGTAGCGGTCGATTTCGATCGCGCCCGGGCCCATGTAATCAGCCGCAGCTTGCAGGTTGACGAATTGTGCTTTCATGGTGTCCTTTCGAAAACAGTGACTAGTGGCTAGGGGTTAGTGGCTAGATTTTCGGGGGAACGGCAAGCGCTAGCCCAGATGGTTCGCGACGGTGGCTACACGAGGATTCCGGCGCGTGCGAGTTCGGACTTTACGGCGATGCGCTGCTCGATGCTGAGACCGGCCAGGGCCTTCTCGATCACCGGCTTGTCGATGAGGGCGTCGCCTTCGACCCCTTCCTTGGCGAGCAGTGCGCTTACCATTGGCGACAGGGTCTTGCGTCGGGCCGCGTCGCTCTGCGCCTTGAGGTTGCGATTGGTTGTTTCCAGCTCGGCCAGCTTGCTGCGTAGATCCTGGTCATGTTTGGCGCTGGCCTGCAGATCTCCGTCGTCAACCGCGGCTACAATGCGGTCGATTTTGGCGTGCAGCGAGGCAAACTGTCCGTCCAGGTTCTTGAGCGCGTCGGCCAGCGACTGCGTGGCCTGCGCCATTTGCCCGGCCAGGGTTGGCATGTCGGGAGTGGCGGTTGTGGTGGTGGTATCCTGATTCATATTGTGTCCTCTTACTCTGTGGGATGTCGGAAGAAGTAATTAGCAATTAGCAACTAGCATTCAACAGTCGGTCGAAGCGCGGGAAAGGTCAGGGCCTTAGCCCCTGCAAACTAAGTCCCTCAGGGGCTGAAGCCCAAGTCGTTGTTGCCCGTTGCGGCACGGCTGAAGCCGTGCCCTGATACAAAACGATTTATGAGATAACTGCTAGCAACTGGTGGTCAGCAATCAGCGTTCAGAAAACTCAGCACGGCACTCAGAAGGCTCAGCACTCAGCACGAAGTCGGACCCCGCTCTGTCCGGACTAATTGCTAGTTGCTAATTGCTAGTTGCTAGCTGCTAACGCAATCCAGGTTTGCGGGTATGCGGCCTTGTCTCGACGCAGCACCGCGGCCCCCGTGAAGGTGAAATCGGTGACGGTCCAAATGAACGCGTCCTGGTTGGGGACGCTGGCGTTTGCAATCTCGTAAGACATACCCAGGGAATTGTCCAATTGGGCCCGGATCTGGTGCACCACGTCAGGAAAGTCATGAGCGAACAGGTAGCCGCTGACGGCGATCTGACCGGTTGCGTTCGGCTGCCTGCCGTCGTGCAGAGGCACGATTGTAGCTTCGGTAATGATGCCGACCTTGCGGCGCGCGTCGTGGCTGGCCAGCAACGGAGCATAATCGAGGGCCATGCCCAGGAGCGAGGGCAATGCCTCCTCGGTAGCGGTGCGCGTCAGCATCACGCGATGGCCGCGTGCGCCGGTTGGCGAGCGTAGCGAGGCGACACCGACCAGGGTGAGGACGCCGCGAAAAGGCAGCCGGTTGGGATGTCTGGCGACATCGGGCATGTTGAGCGCCATGGCTTCGAGGTGCAGGTTCATGGGTTGATCCTTGTTGGTCTGACATTGTGGGATGGTAGCAATTAGCAGTTAGCAATTAGCAAAAGCGCGGAACGTTCGACTCGTCGCTGCGCTCCTCGCTCAGGATGACAAGA
>DAIRTY010000100.1:5632-7217 GCA_036803645.1 Acidobacteriaceae bacterium
GTCAGTTGCCAGTAGGGGCTAGGCTTGATGGCTGCTCATTGCATTGGCGGCGCGTCGGAAAGGCCGGCCTGCTTCTCCGGAAGCGGCGGAAGGCCGCGCATGCGACGCACCTCATTCACGGTGAAAACGCCGCAGCCAATCAGGGTCTGTTGGATTTGCGCCTGCTCCAGTTCGTTGGGCGCGTCCACATCGGTGAAGACGAATTCCAAGTCGTCCCAGCCCAGGCGTTTGCTGATGGCGTCGCGCGTAAGGTGTTCGGCAATGAGGCGAGCGACGGGCACGACTGCGGTGCGGAAGGCATCGTCGTACTGCGTGGTCGCGGTGTTGCGGTTAACGTCGCGCTCCAGGCCCAGCAGCATGGGCGGAAGATCAAACGCGTCGGCGATGATGCGGATGAGGAACTCCTGCCACTGCAGCCGCAGGTCGGCGTCGGTGCCCCCGCTGAAGCGCAGCACTTCGGGCTTGGTCTCGACCGAAAGGATGGGCACTTTGCCGGTGCCTTCAATTTCATCCTGCCACCAGCGGATGAGGCGCTCGTGATGCTGCGGACTGAGGTTCTGCAACCATAGTGCGTACTGCACGACCGTGTTGCTGGCCAGCCGCGAAGCGAAGCGGTGCGCGCACAGGAACTCGTGGATGGTTTCGAATGCGACCTCGAGTTTGCCCAGGCCGAACGGGGTGTGGGTGCGGGGATTCAGCCGGATGTAGGCGAGTTCCTCGTCGGCGAGCGTGACCTGTTGCTGGGGCGTGAACAGACCCGTGGCCTGCACGTAACGCGGTGACGAAGGATTGCCATCCCAGTCAGTGCGAATACGAATGCTTGCGCCGTCCACCGGCCACAGGGTCAACGGCCGCCCAGGATCGCCGCTGAGGTCGAGCTCGATGGCGCCGAAACCCCCGACCAGCACGTCTTCCAGCACCTGCTCGATCATGGAGCGGAAAGAGTCCTGGGGATTTGGCTGCTCGAGATTGAGGGTGAGGGTGGCAATGCGTTCGGCCGCGTTGGGCAGTTCGTCGAGCGCACGTCCGTGCCGCGGCTGAATGCGCCACTGCATTCCCGCGATGCGGTCCTTGATGGTGTTGATGGCCTTGCGCGCCACCGGCATCTCGGCGAAGCGGCGCAAGTTGATGGGCGTAGGTTTGGGCATGACTCCGGCACGCACCAGCGTGGGCGCCCCCGGAGTGAATATGGTGGGCAGCGGCACCGTTCTGCGGGCGGGTGAAGCGCTGGTGGCGTCCAGCGCGGCGGGCGCTGACCGGCGATCTGGCCAGTGCTGGTTGAGGAACGCGGAGCCGGCCGAGCGTGCGCCGGCGATGCGGCGCAGGGCGCCGCGAAACGTGTCTCGCATGTTCATGATCTGTTTTCCCTGAAATGGAAAAGCGCTCCGTTAGGAGCGCGGGGGACGAGGAAGTGACTAGAGGCCACCTCATAAATGCCGGAGTGGCCGAAAGCGAAGTACCTCAGGGGCTAAAGCCCGGTCCAAAACCTGCCATTTACGGCACGGCTGAAGCCGTGCCCCTTCAAAGCCGGATGCATGAGACAGCTTCTATTTCTAGTGCTCAGTGGCCGGTCACATGATCGTGT
>DAIRTY010000101.1:0-7213 GCA_036803645.1 Acidobacteriaceae bacterium
AGGGCTTGTCAGATGATACCGTTACTCTTTCTTCTACTGGCGACCGATCTCACAGTGACGTCGGTCACTGGAACGATCCGAATATGCTGGAGGTCGGCAACGGCGGCATGACGAATGTCGAATACTGTACGCACTTCTCCCTGTGGGCGATGGCCGCGGCGCCGCTGATCGCAGGTAACGATTTACGCACGATGGCGGCGGAGACGGTGGCGATCCTGACGAATCCGGAAGTGATCGCGGTGGACCAGGACAAACTGGGAAAAGGCGCTACGCGAGTGACGCAGGCGGCGGAGACCGAGGTGTGGCTCAAGCCGCTTTCCGGCGGCGATGTGGTGGTGGCGCTCTTCAATCGCGGAGATGCCGGACAAGCGATCACGGCCAAGTGGAGCGACCTGGGGATCGCGGGGAAGCGCAAGGTGCGGGACCTGTGGCAGCAAAAAGACCTGCCGGCAGCGGAGGGCAAGGTGGCAGCGACCGTGCCCTCGCACGGCGTGGTGATGCTGCGCCTGGCGCGCTGACTTCGCGTCAGGCCAGGGGTATCTCAATGGTGACGCGGAGTCCGGGCAGAGCGTTCTCCGCGCGAATTTGCCCGTGGTGGAGGCTAACGCTGCGGCTGGCGATACTCAGGCCCAACCCCATGCCGCCGGTATCGGTATGGCGGGCGGAGTCGACACGGAAAAAGGGGAGGAAGATCTTGGACAACGCTTCCTCGGGAACACCCGGACCGTAATCGCGCACGGAAACGCGGGCCAAAGATTCGTCCGCGGCGAGCGCGATCTCCACCGCGGAGCCCTGTGGCGCGTACCGGATCGCGTTCATGACGACGTTCTCGAGGGCGCGGCGCAGCAGTTCCCGGTCGCCGCACACGCAAGCTTCGCCGCGCGGCTGATACTGGATCCGGCAATCGCGCGAATCGGATTCGAACCAGCAATCGGAGACCACCTCTTCCACCACCTCGTCCAGCGGCAGCGGTTCCATGTTGCTGGAAGCGGGTTCGCCTTCGGAGCGCGTCACCTGCAGCAAGGCTCCCACCAGGTCGGAGAGGCGGCGGATCTCCTTGCGGAGGATCCCCTGAGCTTCGGCGCGATCCTCGCCGGTGCAGGCGAGTTCGGCGGCGAAACTGAGGCGTGCCAAGGGCGTGCGCAGTTCGTGGGAGACGTCCTGAAGCAGGCGGCGCTCCGCCGTCAGCAGGGTGGCAATGCGCTCCGCCATGCGGTCGAAGGCGCGGCCGAGTTCGCCGATTTCGTCCTTGCGGCGGGAGGTGGTGCGCGCGGCAAGATCGCCGGCGCCGAAGCGCTCCACGGTGCGGGTCAAGGCGACCAGCGGCCGCGCGATCTGCGAAGCCAGCAACCAGCACAACACCGCGACCGCGGCCAGGATCAGCAAATAGTAGGGCACATAACGCCAGAACTCGAGCGGCGGATCCACCAGGGAGACGTAAAAGTAACGCCCGTCGCTGGTGTGAACCGCATCCACGATGTGGCCCCGGTACCGTGGCGGAAAGCCCGCGCGACTAGCCGCCAGAATCGCTGAACGGTCTTCGCCAGTGAGCAGGTCGCGGCCATCGGAGGCGAGCAGGAAGTGGCGGCCAGGGAGTTGCCCATCAATCCTCGTCATCGCTGTGCGCAGGGCGGGAGCGCCGCCGGATTCGTGGGCGTCCACGGCAAAGCTCATGAGCGCGATCTCGAAGCGCTCGAAGGGGCCGCCGCGGCCGGTGTTGCGCATCGAGACAAAGATCGAAACCCCCAGGAACGCCACCAGGGAAAGCACCAGCGTACCCAGCGACCAGGCCAGGACCTTGGCGTAGACGGATCTCATCCCAGACCGCCTGTGCCGGGTGAAAACAGGTAGCCAATTCCGCGGATTGTGCGGATCAGGGCGGGCCCCTCGCCTTCGAGTTTCCTGCGCAGGTGGCTGATGTGCACGTCGAGCGACCGCTCGTAGGGGGTGGAGCGACGCTGGAAGAGAGCCGCGGTCAACTCGTCGCGCGAGACAGTACGGCCCGCGCCATTGACCAGCGCTTCCAGAATATCGAATTCGATCGCGGTGAGTTCCACGAGTTCGCCGCGCAGCCAGCATTCGCGTGTGTTTGGGCTGAGCCGTACCGGGCCGGCCTCCACGATGGCTGGGGTGGCGGCGGTGCCGCTTTGCGAGCGGCGCAGCACGGCGCGGATGCGCGCCAGCAGTTCTTCGGGGGCAAAGGGCTTGTGGAGGTAGTCGTCGGCGCCGGTGTTGAGGCCAGCTATGCGGTCCTGGTGGGCGGCTCGCGCGGTAAGCATGATGACCGGTTTCAGGCTGCGCTTGCGCAACTGGCGCAGGACTTCGAAGCCGTCGAGCACCGGGAGCATCACGTCCAGGATGATCACGTCGTGGAAGCCATCCAGGGCGCGGGAAAGGCCGCTGAGGCCGTCATGGGCGGCTTCCACGCTGAATCCATGTTGGGCGAAGTAGGTCGTCATCAGGCGGCACAGCGACGAGTCGTCCTCAATCAACAGGATCGACCGGGTTCGGGCTGGTGCAGGATCGCTCATGGGGTGCTTCACTCTCTTATATCGCACACCGGAAGCGTGGGGAAGCGGCGTGTTTTACAAAACTTAATAGTCGACGGGGCCATTTGACGGTGTACTGGAGGAGAGATGAAGAACCTAGCAATCCAGGCGCTGTCCGCGCTGGCCCTGGCGTTTTCGTGCGCGGCCCAGCCCACGGCCACCTCGATGGTAGGCACGGTCGCGGGGTTTGGAACGGGAACGCCATCCATTGTGGTCAAGGCCGATAACGGACAATCCGTCGCCGCCAGGCTCACCCCCGACACCATCGCGCAACGCATCGTTCCGGGAGAGAAGGATCTGAAGAAGGCGGTGTCGGTGCAGGTGTCCGACGTGGCAATCGGCGATCGCGTGCTGCTGACGATGGATGGCGAGGCGGGCGGGGCGCTGCGGATTATCGTCATGTCTGCCACCGATATTTCCAAGCGTAATGAAGCGGATCGTCTGGAATGGACACGGCGTGGCGTGAACGGGATCGTGGCATCGCACAAGGGCGACGAGATCGTGCTTAAGATTCGCGGTTTGACGAGCGAGACGCAGGCGACTGTGACAGTCGGGCCGAAGACTACCTTCAAGAAGTACTCGGCCGACTCGGTGAAGTTCAGCGATGCGGTCGAAGCGAAGCTTGCGGACGTCGCGCCCGGGGATCAACTGCGCGCGCGCGGCACGAAGAGCGAGGACGGGGCGAAGGTACAGGCGGACGAAGTGGTTTTCGGCACGTTCATGGTCAAGGGCGGGACCATTACCGCAATCAACCCGGAAACGAAAGAAGTCACGGTCAAGGAACTGACGGGCAAGAAGAGCCTGGTGATCCGCTTGACCGCGGATTCGCAGTTGAAACGGATGCCGGACATGGCTGCGATGATGATCGGCGGGCGGGGAGGTCCCCCAGGCGGTATGCCTGGTGGCATGCCGGGCGGTGCGCCGCAGGGCGGCCGCGGCATGCCGGGCGCACCGGGCGGATTCGACATCGGACAGATGGTGGAGCGCATGCCGCAAGCGAGGATCGAAGACCTGAAGGCCGGCGAGACAATCGTTGTCTCGAGCGCTTCGAACGCGAAGAGCGATCACATCACGGCAATCCTGCTACTGGGCAACGCGGAAGCGTTGCTGCAAATGGCGGCGGCGTCGGGAGGAGGCCGCGGGGGCGCCAGCGGCAGTATGGGCGGTATGGGCGGCATGGGTATGGGAGGCGGCATGGGCGATCTGAGTTCGCTCGGCCTCGGCGGAATCATCTTCTAATCGCGGACCTGGCGTCCGCATCGACAAGGCACTACTCCACATGAAAACCGTACGCGATTTCTATCTCTGTCTCTTACTCTTCGGCGTTGCCGCAGGGGCGTTGGCGCAGGATGCGCCGCCGACATTGCGCGGGACTATCACCGATCCATCGGGCGCGTTGGTGCCCGGCGCCATGGTGCAAGTGCGTGGTCCGGGTGGCGACCGGCGGGCAGCCGCCGATAGCCTGGGGCATTACACGATCGATTCGCTGCGCCCCGGCAAGTACACGGTGCGCGCCGGAGCTAAAGGCTTTGCCATATTCGAACGTCTGAACTTGGACATCGCCGCACCGGTCACTCTGGACATTCAACTCGTCATCCAGGCGGACGCTCAGACGCTTAACGTGGATGACGACCTAGGCAAGGTTACTGCCGATGCCTCCAATAACGGCGGCGCGATCGTGCTCCGCGACAAGCAGATCGAGGCTCTCTCCGACGATCCCGACGTTCTCTCGCAGCAACTGCAGGCGATGGCGGGACCCGGGGCGGGGCCCAACGGCGGCCAGATCTACATCGATGGATTCACCGGCGGAAACCTGCCGAACAAGTCGTCGATCCGCGAGATTCGTATCAACTCGAATCCCTTTTCGCCGGAGTATGAGCGGCCTGGCTTCGGCCGAATCGAAATCTTCACACGACCCGGAACCGACACCTTCCATGGCTCCGCCAGCCTCCAGTACAACAAGGAGGCGCTCAATTCGCGGAGTCCGCTGCTGACACAGTCCAAGCGCCCGCCCTACAAACAGGACATGATCGGATTCAACTTGAGCGGACCGGTGAAGAAAGGCAAGGCGTCCTTCGGGTTCGACGCCAATCGCCGCGGCACCACGGAAAATGCATTTGTGCTGGCCACCACGCTGGATAGCAACCTGCTTCCCCAATCGGTGAACCAAGCCATCCTGACGCCCCAGACCTTCACCACCCTTAGCCCGCGCCTCGACTACGCCATCAGCACTAACAACAACCTGACGATACGTTACCAGAACACGCGATCGAGCTTTGAGAACCAGGGCGTGGGAAGTTTCAATCTGGCGTCGCGGGCCTACAACAGCTCGTCCTCGGAGAATACCTTGCAGGCAACCGAAACCTCCATTCTCAGCCCGCGGGTCATCAATGAGACACGGTTTCAATTCATGCGTTCGGCTTCGGAATCGACTGGCGGGTCGAACGATATCGGGATTTCGGTACAGGGCGCGTTTACCGGTGGCGGCGCCCAGGTGGGCAACTCGGGAAGCGTGGTCAAGCGCTGGGAATTGACCAACACTTCGACCTTCACACACGGAAAACATACCACCAAGTGGGGAGCGCGCGTCAGGCAATCGTTCACCGATAGCACGTCGATGAACAATTTCGGCGGCACTTTCACCTTCCAGGGTGGCACTGGTCCGCAACTCGACAGCAACAATCAACCGGTCTCGGGCACGTCCATTCCACTCACCGCGCTCGAAGTGTATCGCCGCACGCTTCTCTTCCAGAAAGCCGGGTATGCCGACGCGCAGATACGCCAACTGGGCGGCGGCGCGTACCAGTTCAGCCTCGGCGCCGGAACGCCGACCTCCTCGATCTCGCAACTCGACGTGGGCGCCTTCTGGACCGACGATTGGCGCGTGCGCAGTAACTTCACGTTCAGCTACGGACTGCGCTACGAGGCGCAGACGAACCTCAGCGATTGGAAGGATGCGACGCCGCGCTTGAGCATCGCGTGGGGTATCGACGCTAAAGGCAGTACTCCCGCCAAGACAGTGCTGCGCGCGGGGGCGGGCACGTTCTTCGACCGCACTTCCGAGAACACGATCCTGCAATCGTTGCGCTTTAACGGAGTCACACAGCAATCCTATGCGATCTTTAACCCGTCCTTCTTCCCCACGATTCCGAGCCTGGCCTCGCTCGCATCCGGCAAACAGCCGCAGCAACTGCAATTCGTGGACAGCCGGCTGCAATCGCCGCGTACTTATCAATTGAGCACCGGCGTGGACCGGCAGGTAAATTCCTACCTGCGGCTCAGCATGAACTATCAGGAGGCGCGCGGCGTACACGTGCAGCGGTCGCGCAACATCAACACGCCGATCGGAGGCCAGTATCCATTTGGCGACCAGCAGATCCGCACCCTGACCGAATCGAGCGGCTTCAGCCGGACGCACCAGCTCATGGTGAGCCCGATGGTGAACTACAAGAAACTGTTCCTGTTCGGCTTCTACGCGCTCTCCTACGGGAAGAGCGACGCCGAGGGACAGCCGGCCGACCCATACAACCTGCGATCGGAATGGGGTCCTTCGGGATTTGCCGACGTGCGGCATCGAGTGCTGCTGGGGTCGTCCCTGCCGCTGCCGCTGCAATTGAGCGTAAGCCCGTTCATCGTGATCTCCAGCGGATCGCCGTATAACATCACCACCGGCCGCGACACCAATGGCGACGGCGTGCCAGCCGAGCGGCCAGCGCTGGTGAGTTCCGGCAACTGTTCCGGAAGCGGCATGGTGTCTACCGCCGCATTTGGATGCTTCAACTTGAATCCCGCGCCCGGTACTGCGACCATCGGGCGCAATTACGGCCGTGGACCTGGCAGCGTGAACGTCATGCTGCGGCTCAGCCGCGTGTGGGTGTTTCGCGGAAAGAATGAAGGTGGGCTATTCGGACCCGGTGGCCCGATGGGCGGAGGACCGGGCGGTGGCCCGGGAGGCGGAGGACCGTCTCCCGGCGGCGGAGGACCGGGCGGTGGCGGGCCTCCGGGAGGCATGATGGCGGGCGGACCGCCCCCGGGCATGATGGGTGGCATGGGCGGGAGCCCGACGCGGAACTACACGCTGACGTTGAGCTTGAACGCCCAGAACGCGATCAATCACGCCAACTATGCGGCGCCAAGCGGCGATCTCTCTTCGCCATTCTTCGGGCAGTACCGCAGTTTGGGCGGCGGCTTCGGTCCCATGGGCGGCGGGTCTGGGACTTACAACCGCAAGATCGATGTGCAATTAAGGTTCGGGTTCTAGGCTACGCGCGGCGTGCGCATCACGGGTTGTCCCCAATTCAGCGATTCGCAGTTCTTCGCCTGCGTCGCCGTGCTGGTAGATTCTCTCTCGGCCGACTGCATACGGCCACCGTGTGGCTGCACCGTAAGGTGGCCAACCGGAAGGGGTCGGCGTCCGCTTGTGATCTGACGCTGGACACGCACCGCCGCGGCGCGTTGATCGTGCTCGACCGCTGGTCCACCCTGGTGGGCGCTTTGGGACCACACCCGGGAATCGGACGGCCCGCGGACGTCATCCGGCGTGCGGGTGATCGTGTGCATGCCGCGGGAGACATCCTGAACCCCGCCAACCTGACAGGACATGCAGACAGTGGCTGCTCTGTTAAGGTTTGCTAAGATGTCTCGCGCGTGCTGCGCGCTTTCCA
>DAIRTY010000102.1:0-4387 GCA_036803645.1 Acidobacteriaceae bacterium
AGTCCAGCAAGCGGTGCAGTACACGCAACTGGGCAATGATTATATGGCGCAGGGGCTGCTTCCTGAGGCCGAGCAGGAGTTCCACACCGCGCTGGCCGCCGACCCGAAGAGCGCCGCGGCGCACGCCGGGCTCGCCCAGGTTCGCGAACGCAGCGGATCGGCCGACGACGCGCGCGCGGAGGTGCAGAGTTCGCTCCAACTGGCGCCCAACGCCGCGGCGTATCTGGTGCTGGCACGGATGGACCTGCAGATCAACCAACTCTCCGAATCCGCCTTCAACGTCGCAAATGCGCTGCGGCTGGAACCGAACAACTCCGCCGCGCTGGGCATGAAGACCGCGCTTGCGGCGCGCGGGCAGAGCCTTCCATAGGGCCTTTTAATAACTACCTTTCGCACCGATACTTTACGAGTTGTCATTCTGACCCTGAGCTTGCGAAGGGGAAGAATCCCCGCATTTTGCTCGCAGCAAGATACATTACACCCTCGCTGAAAACGCTCTAAGCGACGGAATCCGCGATTCTGCCGTATGGTTAAGGCGAGGCCCCAGGCCAACGAGGTGCGCCCCTTGCTCCGCCATCCAATCCTTCGCCGCATGATTCGCCCGCTCGCAGCACTCGCAGCGCTGGTTGCGCTGCTCCCGTCGTTAACCCCGGCGCAGACCGCGGCCTCGTCTCCGCTGGTGGTCAAGCTCAGCATCCACGACACCATTCAGCCGATCACCGCCGAGTATCTCAAGCGCGGCCTCGACGACGCCGCCAGCCGCCACGCCGCAGCCGTCCTCATCTCCATGGGCACGCCCGGCGGCCTGCTCGATTCCACGCGCGAGATGGTTGCCGAGATCGAAGCCTCGCCTGTACCCGTCATTATTTTCATCGAACCCTCCGGCAGCCGCGCCGGTTCCGCTGGTTTCTTCCTGCTGGAGGCGGCCGACATCGCCGCGATGGCGCCGGGGACCAACGCCGGAGCGGCGCATCCCATCCTCGAAGGCACCACGATGGACCCGGTGCTGAAGCAGAAGATCGAGAACGACGCGGCGGCCTTCCTGCGGTCGTATGTAACCGTGCGCGGGCGCGACGCCAAAGATGCCGAGGACGCCGTGCGCAACTCGAAGTCGTTCAGCGAGTCCGAGGCGCTCAACCTGCACCTGATCGACGTGGTCGCGGCGGACGACAACGCTCTGCTCGCGGCATTGAATGGCCGCACCATCAAGCGCTTCCACGGCGAGAGCATAACGCTCGACTTCACCCACGCCGCCATCGTCGATATTCCACCCTCCACGCGCGAGCGCCTGCTGACGCGGCTCACCAGCCCCGACCTCGACGTGCTTCTTCTGCTCGGCGGCGCGGCGCTGATCTACCTCGAATTCAACGTGCCCGGAACCATCGTCCCCGGCGCGCTCGGCACGCTGATGATGCTGCTGGCCATCTTCGGGCTGAACCTGCTGCCCGTCCAGCACACCGCCATCCTGCTGCTCTTCGCCGCGCTGGCGCTCATGGTGCTGGAGGCGAAGTTCGCCAGTCACGGAGTGCTCGGCGCGGTCGGCATTCTGTGCCTGGTCTTCGGACTGGCCACGCTGGTCAACGGCCCCACGCCGGAGATGCGCGTCCACTTCGGCGTGGCCGCTGGCGCGGGCGTCGGCTTCGGTGTCATCACCTTCGGCCTCGCGTGGATCGCCGTGAAGGCGCGTCAAGCCAAACGCCTCACCGGCCCGCAGGCGATGCTCGGCCAGCCCGCCATTGCGATGACGCCGCTCGCCCCACAAGGCCACGCCCTACCCGGCTATCCCGCCATCGGCCAGGTCGAAGTCCGCGGCGAAATCTGGAAGGCCACGCTCCCGCCCAACTCCCCACCCGTCCCCGCCGGAACCCAACTCACCGTCCGCGCCGTCGACGGGCTTACGTTGACGGTTGCGCCGTAGATTAACTCTAAATACGTGCAAAGTTGTCGTACACTTTCTGCGAGGAAACTGACGTGGCTATTTGGGAATCGAATGAATATTGTGTGCGGTACCTGAAGACCTTCCGAGCGATGCCGTTGGCCTCCAAGCTGATGGATCTCAGCTTTGTCTTAACTCCGCTAACCATTACATGGATGACATACCTGATCTACAAGTACAACGGAACAGGGATATATGCAGAGGTGCCAAACTTTTGGCGCATATGGCTATGCTTGGCTGGACTCTGGTGGCTGGGCTGCTTCAATGTGATCTCACAGTATTTTCGAGGGTATTATGCACAAAAGCGAGGGGTCCAGCCAGCACCTCCGCATCGCAAAACTGATTTGAGTTACACAAAGACATATGCGATCCTCTGGGGCGTCCTCTTTGTTGCGTTGAATATTCTTGATTATGTACTGCTGCGGCACCATACTCACAAGCCGCTGGGATGGCTCTACACGAATAACCTATTGTTTCTTGTGTTGTTCTTTCAATCTCTCTCCATGTATACGCGCAGTCGCTTCTGGAATGTAGCACTGGAATAGCTGTGAGGGAGAAATCAACGTGGCCGGGTGCCGGGTGCCCCACATCTCGCTTTTTGAGATGTGGGATTTGGGCCGCTGCTATTCAGCGTGCGTCAGGTACTCGCGCAGGGCCACCTGCACCACGGCATTCAGCTTGAGGTCATGTTCCACGGCATACTGCGCAGCCCGCTGGTGTAGGTCTTGCGGCACCCGTACATTGAAGTTGCCCTTGAACGGAACATCCGGCGACTTGCCCTCCGCCTTGCAAAACTCCAGATATTCATCCACCGCGCCGCGGAAGTTCTTTTCTATTTCACGGATACTCGCACCATCGTAAAGAACCATGTCCCGGGTCCCGAGGATGCGACCGTGCAGGAGCCTGTCTTCGGCGCTGTACTCGACTGATCCGTCATATCCATTGTAGGTAAGTGTTTTGCTCACTCGATGTCCCCCTGTCGCCGCAAAAACTCAAGAACGCCTCGGACCTGGTACGGCTTTAATATCTTCTGCGGGTGCGGTTCATGGATAAAGAAGGCCATGCCTGAACGCGCAAACTTCCGGCTTGAACCACCTGAAGTCTTGAGTTCGTATCCAAGGCCAGTCATAACAGACTCCAGCTCGTCCCACGTTAAATCGTTCGGCTTTGAAAGAAGCCTTTGGAGCATCTTACTCCGCTTGCTCATCTTGCCACTAATTTTAGTTGCAACTCCACCGAAAAGCAACTACTCCAAAATCCTCGCCACCACGTCATATTCGTGGGACTCGGTAATCTCCGCGCGGTAGAAGGTGCCGGGGATGAGCGTCTCGTGTGGGCCGAAGTCGTTGATGAGGACTTTGCCGTCGATCTCCGGCGCGTGCAGCGCGGTGCGGCCCTGCCACAGCAGTTCCGTCTCGTCGCTCTCACCCTCCACCAGCACATCCACTTCCCTGCCCACCCACGCGGCCTTCGCCCGTGCGCTGATCTTCTGTTGCAGCTTCATCAGCCTGCGTCGCCGAGCCTCGATCGTCCGCTTCGGCACCTTCAGCGCCGAGTCCAGCGCGAAGGCCGCAGCGCCCTCCTCGTCCGAGTAGCCGAAGACGCCGAGCCAGTCGATCTTCGCCGCCGCGATGAACGCCTCAAGCTGCGCAAAGTCCTCCGCCGTCTCGCCGGGAAAGCCGACGATAAACGTACTGCGCAGCACAATCCCCGGCACAATCGCGCGCGCCTTCTCGATGAGCCGCAAAAAGACCTCCGCCGTGCCTCCGCGCTTCATCCGCTTCAGCACGCTCGGCGACGCGTGCTGCAACGGCACATCGAGATACTTCGCAATCGTCTCGTGCCGCGCAATCGTCTCCAGCAGCCGCGTCGTCACCTTGTTGGGATAGGCGTAGAGGAAGCGCAGCCACTTCAGCCCCGGCAGCACGGCCACGGCGTCGAGCAGCATGGCCAGCCCGGCTGGCTCACCGTTAATGCGCAGGCCCAAATCCTCGCCATAACAAGTCGTGTCCTGCCCGATCAGCGTGATCTCGCGGACGCCCTGCGCGATGAGCCGCTCCGCCTCGGCGACGATGGACTCCAACCTCCGCGAGCGAAACTTGCCGCGCAGTTGCGGAATGATGCAGAAGCTGCATGGATGGTCGCATCCCTCGGCGATCTTGATGTACGCCGACGAGCGCGGCGTGGTGCGAATGCGCGGCGTCTCGTCGCTGTAGAGATACTCCGGCAGCGCGGCCGTCGCGCCCTCCCACTGCGCGCGCGAGAATCGGCCCTGCCGCTCGCGCGCATCGCCTTCCGCACGGGAGGCCGGCGCAAGCTGCACCCCAACTTCGCTGGGGTGGGAGTGCTGATGCACAGCGCTTGCGGCGCGGCTGACGAGAATGTTGAACGGCGAGGCCGTCTCCGCAGGCGCAACGGTAGCAGTCAGCCCGGCGGCTTCCAGGATCGCCT
>DAIRTY010000102.1:4487-7189 GCA_036803645.1 Acidobacteriaceae bacterium
GCCGTCTCCGCAGGCGCAACGGTAGCAGTCAGCCCGGCGGCTTCCAGGATCGCCTCCAACTCGCCCGTGCCGACCACCGCATCGACCTCGGGAATATTGCGGCGAATCTCGTCGCGGTATCGCTCCACCAGGCAGCCGGCAACAATCAGCCGCCGCGCTTTTCCGCCGTGGGCGACCTTGTGCCGCGCCATCTCCAGGATCGCGTTCACCGACTCCTGCTTGGCCGTGTCGATGAAGCTGCATGTGTTGACGACCAGAATCTCCGCGTCCTCGGCGCGCGCGGTCAACTGGCCGCCGGCGCGATCCAGCAGACCCATCATCACCTCGGAGTCCACCAAATTTTTCGGACATCCCAACGAGACGAAGCCAATAGTTGGCCGCGCGGAGACAGGCGTCCGCGTCGGCGCGGAACGCGGCTGCGAGCGAGCTATCGAGGATTCAATTCGTGGACCGGAGACGGAGCGAGGCACACTCTCATGGTAGCAGCGCAGCGCGCTCTACCCGGTAATCAGCGGCTGGCGTAGGATTTGATCCCGGCCAGCAGGCCCTCGGCGAACCGCTTTGCCTGGCCCGTTAGCGAAGCGATCTTCTGCGCGGGCACGCGGATGCCGTTGCCGATGATCTCGACCACCTCTACGGTCGCCGACAGCGCAGCCGTCACCATTCCGTCGACCCGTGCCACCTGGCGCTGGGTGCGCAGGTTGGCGTCGGCCAGCGTCGCTTCAAAGTGCTGCGCGGTGCCGCGCACCAGGTCGCTGGTCTCCAGCAGATTGTCGGCGATGGCACGCACCTTGGGTGCATTCTCGCTGAGCAGATACTCCGCGGTGCGGCTGAGCTGGGTTGCCGAATCAATCAGCGGAAGCGCCTTCTGCTTCAGTTCGTCGACCGTCTCCGCCAGGTTCTTGATCGACTTCGCCGACTTGGCCGCGAGAACGATCAGCGTAATGGCCTGCACCAGTATGGCCAGCGCAACCAGCCCGATAAAGACCGTCAGAAGATTGGCATTGACCTCGGAGATTGCATCCGTTCCCTGGAACCACATCGCCAGCATCACCATACGTCCCCTTCCGTGCGTTAAGCCACAGCCTGTCCGGCGTCGCAACAATGCGACGCCGGGGCTCAACCGAAGAAACTAAACCTGCGGCTCGTTGGTTGTATTGATATAGGCATCCTTGCCTGCCTCGACCGCGGCCTCGACCTTGGCCTGCTGCTCGTTGATAAGGCTCTTGCCCTTCTCGACGTACTGGGTCCACTGGGTGCGGCCCTTGTCGTAGTACTCGCGGCCCTTGTCGAACGATTCCTGGGCCTTCTGCTTGCCCTCCTCGACCAGCTCAGTGGCCTTCTGCTTTCCCTGCTCGACCAGTTCCGCGGCCTTGTCGCGGGCCTCGCGCGCGCCGTTCAACAGATCCTCGCGGGTCTCTTTGCCAGCCTTCGGCGCATACAGCACGCCGATCACCGCGCCAATTCCCAACCCTGCCAGAAACCATCCAATCCCACATGATCCCGATCCGCATTCGCATTCATTGTCTGCCATCGTCTTCTCCTGTTCAACTTTGAGGTAAGTCGGTTGCTCTTCTCCGTTGTACGATGTCCTTTGTCCGTTCTCCGTTGTACCAATGTCGCGAACGGAGGAACCGCGTTGTCCGCACTCCACCTGGGATGCTAACAATAGTACCTCTTGAAGCGTCATTGCGACTGTGAATGCTTCAAAGTGCTGACACGGAGGCGAGTTATACGGAGGCTGCGCTCACGAAAGAGCAAACGGCGAAGTTGTGGGGAGGGTCAGTTGGGCGAGGGCTTCTCGACGTGGTCGATCACCAGCACCGGAACTGGCCCTTTCGCAGGTACTAATTTCAACCCAAGCTGGTCTTGAATCGCGGTAAAAATCGAAGGCCCTTCAGACTCCGCCAAGGCGCTCGCAGCCGGCGTGTACTCAAACGTGAAGTCGTACTTGCCCGTCAGCCCTGTCCTGTCTGCCACCGGCCTTTCCACCTCCGACGTCAGTAACAACGCCAGATACTTCAGGGGGCTTGCGACGGACACAATCTTCCCTACGGCAACGCCCCCCAACCGTGGTGCCTTGTCGGACTCGTCTGCGGTTGCCTCCTTCAGCTTCGGCCCGCCCTTCCCCACCACCAAATCGTAGACCGGCATCACGCGTGTCTCCAGGTGCGCCTTCAGGTGAAAGCGGTCTTCCAGCAGCGGCTGCAGCATCTGCAACTTCTCTTCCCGGTTCAGCTTGCCATATCTTTCCACATCCTGCGATGCAACCTTTGCGTTGATTTCGTAGCCGCCGCTGTTCGTGATGTTCGCCCACTCAGGCATACCCACAATCCGATCCGGCCCTATGAGGTCATACGCCTGCTCAATCACGAGTTCCAGCGGGACGCAGAAGATGTTGACGGCGTCTGCGGTCATCCGCAAACGCGCTCCCTGTCTGCATGTCTGCTCCTCAACCGGCTTCACAGAGACAACGTCCCACCCCGGCAGCTTCGCCGGGCCAGCAACTGTCTGTGCTCCAGCCCCGCTCTGCGCCCCCACCACCTGCCCCAGCAGGATCGTCACTGCGCCAACCGTCAATCCCACCGCCGCCAGCATCTTCCCAATCATGAGCAGGTTCCTCGCAGAAATCCTACTCCTTCGGGGTCCGGGTGCACCATTCATCGCGGTCTTATCGCGATGAGGTCGCCCGGCGCAGGGGG
>DAIRTY010000103.1:0-7185 GCA_036803645.1 Acidobacteriaceae bacterium
TGTTCCGCAGGCGAGAGGCTTAACACCGATTTGTACCGATGACACCGATTCATGGTCTTTTTATTTCAAGACAACAGCAGATTCCTCCGCTGCGCTGCGGAATGACAAACAAATTGCGCTGCGGAATGACAAACAAAGGAACAGACAACGGCAAGGGCAAATGCGGGGATTCTTCCCCTTCGGCTTCGCTCAGGGTCAGAATGACAATCCTCAATGGGAGTTGAGGCCAGAATGACGGCGTTGTGGCAAGACGGATGGTTCGATGCAGGTAGAATTGTGGAGAGATGAAAACTGGAATTATCGGCCTGCCGCAGGTGGGCAAGACTTCGCTGTTCAAAATCCTGACCAAGGCGAAGACGGAGAGCTTTGGCCACTCGCGCGAGGCGCACATCGGAATCGCCAAGGTCCCCGACGCTCGGCTGGACAAGCTGGCCGCGCTGGCCGGGACGCGCAAGACGGTGTACGCGACAGTGGAGTACGCGGACCTGGCGGCGATCGGCGAGGACGCGCTGAAGGAGACTTCGTTCCTGACCAGCCTGCGCAATGTGGACGCGATCATCCATGTGCTGCGCGCGTTTGAGGACGACACGATCCCGCATGTGGGGCCGATCGACCCGCTGCGCGACATCGGCAACGTGGAGATCGAGCTGATTGTCAGCGATCTCAGCCAGATCGAGAAGCGGCTGGAGCGCGTGGCCAAAGACATGAAGAAGCAGAAGACCGCGGAACTGGAGCGCGAGCACGCGCTGCTGCTGCGCTGCAAGGCGCAGACCGAGGCGGAGAGGCCGCTGCGCGAGATGGAGCTGACGGCGGAAGAGAAGAAGCTGGTGCGCGGTTTTGTGTTCCTCTCGCAGAAGCCGATCCTCTACGTGCTGAACATCTCGGAGAGCACGACGCTGGGCGCGGACGTGGAGGCGGCGGTGGCCAAATATGGGCTGACCGAGGCGGCCTCGCGGCCGAACTCCGGGGCGACGGCGATCTGCGGCAAGGTGGAGGCCGAGCTGGCCGAGATGGAGGACGACGAGGCGGCGGAGTTTCTGGAAGGGTACGGCCTGACGGAGAGCGGTCTGGTGCGGCTGATCCGCAAGAGCTACGAGCTGCTTGGGCTGGCGAGCTTCTTCACGGTGGGCGAGCCGGAGACGCGCGCGTGGACCATCCCCGCGAACTGCCGCGCGCAGGAGGCGGCCGGGGCGATCCACTCGGACCTGGAGAAGTACTTCATCCGCGCCGAGACGATCCACTGGGACACGCTGCTGGCGGCGGGCTCCGAGGCGGCGGCACGGGCGGAGGGGACGCTGCGGCTGGAAGGCAAGGACTATCCCGTGAAGGATGGCGATGTGCTGAACATTCGCCATAGCGGGTGACTCGGCGATGAATATCACTGCGATGCCGGCGACGCGGTTCTGGCTTGCGCTTGGGCTTGGGCTGTTTGCCGGGCTGGCGGACTATCTGGGGGGATTTCTGCTGGTGCTGCGGTCGCCCTCGGCGCGGGCGCTGCGGTATTTTGTGGCGCTGGGCGCGGGATTCATGCTCTCCGCCGCGCTGCTGGAGATGCTGCCCGAGGCCTTCAAGGTGAATGCGCTGTGGGCCGCTCCGCTGGTGCTGGCGGGATACTGCGTGGTACATCTGCTGGAGCATACGCTGGTGCCGCACTTCCACTTCGGCGAGGAGACGCACACGCACGAATTTCTCTCGACGAAGAGCAGCTACTCGGTGGCGCTGGGGCTGGCCACGCATACATTTTTCGACGGCGTGGCGATTGGGTCTGGGTTTGTGGTTTCAACATGGCTGGGATGGGTGCTGTTTATCGCGATCTTCCTGCACAAGATTCCCGAGGGCTTCACGGTGGCCAGCGTGATGCTGGCGGGCGGACAGGGACGGAGGGCGGCGCTGAACTCGGCGTTGTTCCTGGGCGCGACGACGGTGCTGGGAGTGCTGGCGATCAACCTGGAGCCGGGCTGGGTGAAGGCCGGACTGCCGCTGTCGGCGGGGGTGACGATCTATGTGGCGGCGACCGACCTGGTGCCGGAGGTGAATCGCGAGCCGGGCGTGCGGATGGCTCTGGTCTTCTTTGGCGGCGTGGCGCTGTTCTTCCTGCTGCGAATGCTGGGGCCGGGATAGGGCCAGCGTCACTGAATAACTTGCAGGGTGACGACGGCGGAGTGCTGCAGTGCCGAGCCGGCGGGGCCGGTTGCGGTTCCGGTGACGGTGAGGGTGTAGGTGGTGGAGTTGGCGGACTCGGCTTCGGGGCTGATGCGATTGCCGCACCCGGTGGCCAGCGTTGCCAGCAGGATGCAGGATGCGGCGGCGAAGAACACGATGAGTGCCTTGCGTCGGCGCGCGAATCCGATCATCGGCAGCAGCAGAAGGGCCAGCAATACTTGCGGGCCGGAGCCGACTTGCGGACCGGAGCCGGTGGACTGCGGAGAACCGGACGCGAATGAGCCTGCGAAGTACGGGCGCGAGGGCTGTTCGAGCGCGGCGAGCGGAGTCTGGATTGTTACGGTGAAGCTGGTGACCGCGCCGCCGGGCGGGATGTAGGAGGGATTGATCGAGGAGGTCGCGCCCAGCGGGACTCCCTGGACGGCGAGCGCGATGGGACTGGACATTGCCGCGCCCAGCATTGCGACAGAGAAGCTGTAGGTGGCCGCGCTGCCCGATGGAATGGATTGCGCTGTGGAGTTTGTGGCCGTGAGGGTGAAGTCGGAGGGGGGACCAACAGCGACGTTGGCTGTCGCCGAGCTGCTGGGAAGGAAGTTCGCGTCGCCGGAGTAGGTTGCGCTGAGGTTGTGCGCGCCGAGCGCGAGAGAGCCGGTGGTGAACGAGGCCGCACCGGCTGTGAGCGGAACGACGGAGAGCGTGGCGCTGCCGTCGGCGAACGCGATGGAGCCCGTGGGCACGCCGCTGGTGGTGCTGGTGGACTGCACGGTGAGGGTGACGGGAAGGCCCAGGCCTGGCGAGTTGGTGGAGGCGGAGAGCGAGGTCTGCGTGGGCGCCTGCGCGATGCTGAGATCGATGGCGGGCGTGACGGTGACCATGTAGTTCCCCGCTGCGCTTCCGGTGAGCGTCGCGGCGATGGGATACGAGCCGACGGGAGATAAGGCTGTCGCGCTGGATGTGAAGACGGCTGCGACCTTTCCGGTGTCCTGCGGGAGAACGCCGCTGAGCGAGCCGCTGAGCGCGGGGATGGGTTGGCCGTAGAGGATGGACGCTGGGTTGGGCGCGGCGGCGATGGCGAGCGGGGACACGGTGATCGCCAGCGCGGAGGACTGCGCGGCGGAGTGGCCCGCATCGCCTGGGTACGTGGCGAACAGGCTGTGCGCGCCCGCGGCCAGCGTAGAGGTGCTGAAGGTTGCCGCGTCTGAGTTCAGGTTCGATGTGCCCAGCGTGGTCTGCGTTCCGCCGCCGGTATCCAGGAATGTAACGCTGCCGGTTGCAGTTGAGGATGTGTTCAGCGTTGCGGTGATTGAGCCGCTGCCGTAGGCAACCACCGAGGGACCGCTGAGCGCGAGCACGCCCTGCGTGGTGGTTCCAAGTCCGGCGATGGTGTGGATGTCCGGGCCCGGAGCGGGCAGCGCGTCGAGCTGGCGGATGCGTTGGTTGTCGCTGTCGGCGAGCGTGAGCAGACCGGCGGGCGAGATGGCGACAGAGCGCGGCGAGTCGAGGTTCGCCGCAACCGCGGGCGCACCGTCACCGGCAAAGTTCTCGGCTCCCTGCCCTGCGACGGTGGTGATTGTGCCGGTGGGCGAGATGCGCCGGATGCGATGGTTGGCGCTGTCGGCAAAGTAGAGATTGCCGGCGGAGTCCATCGTGAGGCCGCGCGGCAGGGCGAGGCTGGCGGCGGTGGCGGGGCCGTTGTCGCCGCCAAAGGACTGCACATTGCCGCCAACAACTCCCGCACCGGCGACAGTGGAGATGAGGCCGGTGGACGCTGCGACCTCGCGCAGGCGACCGTTGTGCGTGTCTGCGATGTAGAGGTTGCCGGAGGAGTCGAGCGCGAGGCCGTTGGGCGAGTCGATGGAGGCGGCGGTCGCGGGGCCGTTGTCTCCGGCGAATGCCTCGATGCCGTTGCCGGCGACGGTTGTGATCGCGCCGGTGGCGGCCGCGATTCTACGCACGCGGTGGTTGTTGGTGTCTGCCAGGTACAGGTCGCCTGCGGAGTCGAGTGCGAGCGCGGTGGGGCGATCGAGCTGCGCGGACTTCGCCGGGCCGCCATCGCCGGAGAAGCCGGACGCGCCTGTGCCGGCGATGGTCGCGATGGTGCCGGTGGCGGAAGAGACCTCGCGGATGCGGTGGTTGTGGCTGTCGGCGATGTAGAGATTACCGGAGGAGTCGAGCGCGAGTCCGGCGGGCGAATCGAGCTGGGCCGCGGTGGCGGGACCATTGTCGCCGGAGAAGCCCTGCACGCCGTTGCCTGCGACCGTGGTGATGACGCCGCCGGAGGTGACCTTGCGGACGATATGGTTGCCCGTCTCGACGAAGTAGAGGTTGCCAGCCGCGTCGAAGACGATGGAGGAAGGAAGCAGCAGCGGCAGCGTCGTGGCCTGGGTCTGCGCGCGCGCACTCGTTGCCAAGTTTATCGCAAAGAAAATCAACAAGCCAAGGGACACGCAGCGGCGCGCAATCCCGCCGTACGTCTCACAAGAGAGACGCGCGGATCTGCGCATTGGGTCGGAATTGCTCTGCTTCCCCATTCGCTTCTTCGTCTGGATTCTTCCGCGTTTTGCGCACGGAATGCTTCCACGTTATTCCACGTTATTCTTACAACTCCAACCGCGCGGTCCTTTCGCGTATGGCACGATTCCGCTGCGCCTCTGAGGGTAGCATGAGGCGTTGCTCCGGCACAGCCATGGCGTGCGGCCTTTGCGAGCGGCCTTCGCGCGATGATAGGCTGCTCAAGGAACTGCGACGGGACTGCCGGGCAATTCGAATCCGGGAGAGCAGCCGCCGCAACACAACCAAGACCCACGGAGGAGCAATGCCAAGATACTGTCTTACGTTCGACCTGCAGGACGACCCAAAGAAGATCGCCGAGTACAAGCGCCGCCACGAGAAGATATGGCCGGAGGTGCGCGACAGCCTCTTCGACGCTGGCATCCAGGCCATGGAGATCTACCTCACCGGCACGCGGCTGTTCATGATCATGGACGTGAACGAAAGCTTCTCGCTGGATAAGAAGGCGGCCATGGACCGCGCCAACCCCAAGGTGCAGGAGTGGGAGGCGTCGATGGCAGAATTCCAGGACGTGCCGGAGGGCGCGGACCCGGTGCGCCGCTGGACGCTTATGGATAAGGTCTTCGACCTAGCGAAGCAGTAAGGGCCGAGTGACGCAGCATAAAGAGGACCGATGATTCTGACCCCGCTCGACTGGCTGGTGATCGCCGCGTACTTCGCGCTGAACCTGGCCATCGGCTTCTTCTACATGCGGCGCGCGTCGGGCAATATCGGGGAGTTCTTCCTCTCCGGGCGCAACGTCAGTTGGTGGCTGGCCGGCACGTCGATGGTGGCCACCACCTTCGGCGCGGACACGCCGCTGGTGGTCACCGGCCTCATCTACGCGCAGGGCATCGCGGGCAACTGGCTGTGGTGGTCGTTCCTGCTTTCGGGGATGCTGACGGTCTTCTTCTTCGCGCCGCTGTGGCGACGCGCGCGCGTGCTCACCGACATGGAGTTCGCCGAGCTGCGCTACTCCGGACCGCCCGCGACGTTTCTGCGCGGCTTCCGCGCCGTCTACCTCGCCTTCCCGGTCAACACCATCATCATGGGATGGGTGAACCTGGCGATGGCGAAGATTCTCGCGCTGACGCTGGGGTTGACGACGACGAGGCAACAGCTCACCGGAGTCTTCTGCTGCCTCGCGCTCACGCTGGCGTATAACGCCGTCTCCGGGATGTGGGCGGTGCTGTGGACAGACTTCCTGCAATTCATCCTGAAGATGAGCATGGTGATCCTGCTGGCGTACTTCGCCGTACACGCCGTCGGCGGAATGGGGTCGCTGGCCGCGCATGTTCGCGCCTTCGACGCGGCGCACGCGGTCAACGGCCACGCGCGCGACACGCTGGCGTTTATTCCATCGTCCGCGTCGCCGTTCTTCCTCAGCTTCCTTGTTCTGCTGAGCCTGAACTGGTGGGCGAGCTGGTATCCGGGGGCCGAGCCGGGCGGCGGCGGATACATTGCGCAGCGCATTTTCTCCGCCAAGAACGAGAAGCACTCGCTGGGCGCGACGCTGTGGTTCAACATTGCGCACTACGCGCTGCGACCGTGGCCGTGGATTCTCACCGCGCTCGTAGCACTCGTGCTGCTGCCCAACCCCACCGCCGCGCAGGGAGGGATGGAGGGCGCGTACGTGTGGGTGATGGTGCATTACCTGCCGCCCAGCCTGCGCGGGCTGATGCTGGCGGGGTTTGCGGCGGCGTACATGTCCACCATCGGGACGCACCTGAACCTGGGCGCGTCATACATGATCAACGACATCTACAAGCGCTTCTTCGCGCCGGATAAATCACAGCGCCACTACGTCGCCGCCTCCCGCATCGCGACCATCCTGGTGGCCGGCTTGAGCGCGAGCGCGACCGGGTACATGCTGACGCATGGCGCGTCGATTGCCACGGCGTGGAAGTTCCTGCTGTCACTGGGCGCGGGCGCGGGACTGGTCTTCATCCTGCGCTGGTACTGGTGGCGCATCAATGCGTGGAGCGAGATTGCGGCGATGACCGCGGCGGCGACCATCTCGCTGACGCTGGAGAGCGGTTGGGGAATGCCTGCGGTGCGCGCGCTGCACCGGATCGACCCGGCGCTGGCGCTGATGCCGCTGAACCAGGACGACCCGCACGCCTTCGCGTGGCTGATGCTGACGACGACCCTGCTGACCACGGCGATCTGGCTGGCGGTGACGCTGGCCACGCAGCCCGAGACGGAAGCGACGCTGCAGGCGTTCTACGACCGCGTGCGGCCGGCGGCGCTGGGCTGGCGGCGCTTCGCGCAAGCGGGAATAACTACTTCCGATCCAGACTCACTCATCGCCCAGCGCGACCCCACCCTCCGCTACAACTTCTTCCACTGGGTGCTGGGCTTCACGCTGGTGTACGCGATGCTCTTCGGCGTGGGCGACCTGCTCTTCGGGCGCATCGCTCCCGGCTGCGGGCTGCTGGCGCTCAGCGGAAGCTGCCTCGCCGTGCTCTTCTA
>DAIRTY010000104.1:0-7150 GCA_036803645.1 Acidobacteriaceae bacterium
GCCGTGCCGCCAACCACATCGTGGCAATCCAGCGTGGCCTCCAGGGTAATCGCTGCAAAATAGTCTTCGCCAAACGCCGCGCTCAACCCCCGCAGTTCCGCCAGCGGGATCGCATCCAGCTCTCGCCCGCTCTCCAGCCCCAGCCTCACCGCGTTGCCGATAATCTCGTGCGCCTTGCGAAACGGCACGCCCTTGTTCGAAAGATATGTCGCAGCCGCCATCGCATTCAGATAGCCGGTCGTCGCGGCAACCTTCATCCGCTCGAAGTTGAACTTCAGCGAGCGCGTAAACGCAGGCAGTATCCTGAGAATCCCGGCGACCGTATCCGCCGCATCGAAGACCGGCTCCTGGCCCTCCTGCAGGTCCTTGTTGTACGCCAGCGGCAGCCCCTTGATGAGTACAGCAAGCGTCGTCGCCGCGCCGACCAGCCGCGCGCTCTTGCCGCGAATCAACTCGGTAAAATCCGGGTTCTTCTTCTGAGGCATCGCGCTCGACCCAGTCGAGAAAGCCTCCGGCAGATCGAGAAATCCAAACTCCGCCGTCGAATAGAGAGTCAACTCCTCGGCAAAGCGCGAGACGTGAACCCCCATCGTGGCAAGGCATTGCGTGAACTCCAGCAGAAAGTCGCGATCGCTGGTCGCGTCCATGCTGTTCGACGTAGGCCCATCGAACCCCAGCTCCCGCGCTGCAATCGACCGGTCCAGCGCCAGCGTCGCGCCAGCAACCGCACCCGAACCAAGCGGGCACATGTTCATCCGTTGCCGCGCGTCCATCAGCCGCAAAATGTCACGCTCGATCATTGCCACATACGCCAGCAGCCAATGCGCCACCAGCACCGGCTCCGCCCGCTGCATGTGCGTGTATGACGGCATCACCGCCTCGCCTGCCTGCTCCGCAAGTTCAACCAGCGCCAGCGCCCACTTGCGCAATCCCTTCCCCGTCGCGTCGAGAGCCTCGCGCACAAACAGCCGCATGTCGGTCGCAATCTGCTCATTGCGGCTGCGTCCCGTGTGCAGCTTCAGCGCCAGAGGGCCAATCACCTTGGTGAGTTGTAGCTCGACGAAGTGGTGGATGTCCTCGGCGCGGGCCATGGAGGCAGCCAGATCGGCCTCTGTCGCAGCAGAAAACTCCTCGCACGCGCCTTCCCCATCCAGGTCGAGATTTGCCTGGATGGCAAAGTGGCTCTTCATCCTCAGCAGCAGAGGATCGTTCTTCGCCAGTACGATCCGCGTGTGCTTCACATGGTCTTCGCAGAACTCCGGCTGCTTGCCAAGCCAGCGGCGGATCGACCGCGGCGTCGTTCCCATCTCCGCTCCCAGCAGCCTGGGGTTGACGAAGCCTGGCTCAATCGGCGTGAACTCGGGAGAGATGTCCCCTACCTGGTCGAGGCCGTCGATCATCCTCTCCAGCTCGGCGTCCGTCAGAATCTCCGCCGCCGCAATCATCCGCGCATGCGCCTTCGACGCAGCCACTTCCTGTGGAAGCAGCCGCACATCGAACGGAAACGACCGCTGCCACTGCTCGAATGCGGCGTCCAGCGGCTCGCGAAAGCGCCCAGACCACATCTTGCCTCCGGCCGCTTGCTTCGTTTTGGCTTGCTGCTCGCTCACTTCACGAGCTCCTTTTCCTTCTGCGCCGCCATCACCTGCGCGCGCACACGGGCCGGCAGCCCAAGAATCTTGATGAATCCGGCCGCGTCCTTCTGATCGTAGCTCTCGCCCATGGTGAACGACGACAGATCGACATTGTAGAGCGAGACCGGCGAACTGCGGCTGATATACGAGATGTTCCCCTTGTACAGCGCCATCTTCACCGATCCGGTCACATTCTCCGTGGCCTTGGTGAAGAACGCGTCCAGCGCTTCGCGCAGCGGCGTGAACCACAGGCCAAAGTAAACCAGCTCGGCGTACTTCAGCGCCAGCATCTCCTTGGTGTGCGCCGTCTCGCGGTCCAGCGTCAACGACTCGATCTGGCGGATCGCTTCGAGTATCAGAGTCCCGCCGGGCGTCTCGTATGCGCCGCGCGACTTCATCCCAACGAAGCGGTTCTCGATAATATCGATGCGCCCAATCGCATTGCGTCCGCCAATCTCGTTCAGCAGCTCGACCAGTTGCACCGCGGGCAATCTTTGCCCGTTCACCGACACCGGCGTCCCGCACTCGAATTCAATCTCCACCAGCTCCACGCGGTCGGGCGCGTCCTGCGGCGACTGACTCATCCGCCATGTACTCGCAGCAACCGGCTTGTCGGTCCCCTCCAACTCGCCGCCCTCATGCGAGACATGCCACAGATTGCGGTCGCGCGAGTGAATCTTGGTCCGCGACGCTTCAACCTCCACATGGTGCAACGCAGCGTAATCCAGACAGTCCTCGCGCGACACCAGCTTCCACTCGCGCCACGGAACAATCACCTTGAGCTGCGGGGCCAGCGCCTGGAATGCATGCTCGAACCGCACCTGGTCGTTCCCCTTGCCCGTCGATCCGTGGGCTAGCGCGGTCGCGCCTTCGGCCAGCGCAACCTCCACCTGGTGCATGGCAATCACGGGCCGCGCAATCGACGTGCCCAGCATGTACTTGTGCTCATACACCGCGCCCGAGCGCACCATGGGAAACGCGTAATCGTTCAAAAATTCTTCGCGCAGGTCCTTCACAATCGCCTTCTTCGCGCCAGTCTTGTAGGCCTTGGCGACCACCGCCTCCAGGTCTTCGCCCTGTCCCACGTCGGCGATAAACGCAATCACGTCGTAGCCATAGTTATCGTTTAGCCAGGGAATGATGATCGACGTATCCAGACCGCCGGAGTATGCGAGAACAACTTTTTCTGCCATCCCTATTCCTTCTTTCCAGTCGCGCCAGAGCGCGTACTCGAGTTCGCAAGTTAGCGAGTCAGCAAGTCAGCAAGTGATCCGTTTCTAGCCTCGCTTGCGCGCCTGCAATCCACGGTCGCGGGCATTGGAAATCCGCTTTGCCCCGCCCAACAGCATCAGCAGCAGGGCCTTCTGTGCGTGCATGCGGTTCTCTGCCTGGTCGAAGACAATCGACTGCGGCCCATCCAGCACCGCATCCGTAACCTCCGCGTTGCGGTGCGCCGGCAGGCAGTGCATGAACACCGCGTCCTGCCGCGCATGGGCCATCAGCGCCTCGTTCACCTGGTACGGCTTGAAGATCGGCGCCCTCCGGGTCGCCTCGTGCTCAAATCCCATGCTGGTGCATACGTCCGTGTAGACCGCGTCCGCGCCAGTCACAGCCTTCACCGGGTCCTGCATCAGCGTGATGCTGCCGCCGGTCTGCTCGCCGATCTCGATTGCCTTGTGGATGATCTCCAACTTGGGCGCGAACCCCTTGGGACTGGCAACCGTGCAGTGTACGCCAAGCTGCGCCGCCACCAGCATCAGCGAGTGGCACACATTGTTGCCATCGCCAACATAGGTAAAGTGCAGTCCCTCCGCCGAGCCGAAGCGTTCCTCCAGCGTGAAGAAGTCCGCAATGGCCTGGCACGGATGCTCGAAATCGGACAGGGCATTAATCACCGGAATGCGCGAGCACCCAGCCATCTCCGTAATCGTCTCGTGAGAGTAGGTGCGCAGAACGATCACACTCATCCAGCGCTCGATGTTGTGCGCCATGTCGGGCAACGACTCGCGCTCGCCCAGCGGGGACTGCGTCTGATCGACAAAGACCGCGTTGCCGCCCAGCGTGTTGATCGCAGCCTCGAAGGTCAGCCGCGTGCGCAGCGAGGCCTTCTCGAAGAACAGCACCATCTGCCGCCCGTCCAGCGAGTGGCGAAAGTCCTCGGGATTGCCCTTGACCGCGTGCGAAAGCTCCATGATCGCCGCCATCTCATCGACCGACAGGTCGGAGACGGAGCACAGGTCGCGCCCGCAGAGACGCTTGGACGCCTCGGAAAATGCGCTGTCGGACTGGATGCCAAGCTGCTTGGCGGATCGCGCCGGCTCCGCGTTGGCATCCGGCTTCGGGTTCATCGTTACGGTTTTGCTACCCATGGGAATCTTCTCCTGCCGGCGCTCGGCCGGCCATCGTTGCACTGTTCAAAGGTTGTTTGGTGAGGATTCCATCCAGCGCCGCGATGGCCCGGTCGACGTGCGCGCGCTCAAGGATGTACGGAGGAAGAAATCGCAGCACGGTCTCGCTGGTGCGATTGATAACAATGTGCTGGCCCATCATCTCCGAGACTGCGCGCGTGGCCAGCTCCTCCGAGTCCAGCTCGATGCCCAGCATCAGGCCCATTCCGCGCACAGCAGTAATGCAATCGTGACGCAGTCCAAGTCCTTCAAGCTGCTGCTTGAAGTATCCGCCCACGTCGCGAACGTGTGCCAGCAGATTCGTCTGCTTCATGGTGTCGATCACCGCAATGGCAACCGCGCAGGCCAGCGGTCCGCCGCCGAACGTACTCCCGTGCGCGCCCGGCGTGAAGGCGCGCGCAGCTTCATCCGTGCATAGCATCGCACCCATCGGCAGTCCATTTGCAATCGGCTTGGCCAGTGTCGCAATGTCCGGCAGAATCCCGTAGTGCTGGTAGGCAAACCACTCGCCCGTGCGCCCCAGTCCGGACTGGATCTCGTCGGCCAGCAACAGCGCTCCGGTGGAATCGCACAGCTCGCGCGCCGCCGCAAAGAACTCCTTGCTCACCGGACGAACGCCACCCTCGCCCTGCACCGCCTCGATGCAGATTCCGCAAACCTCATCGTTGAACTTCGCGCGCAGGTCCGCCACATCGTCGAAGCGGACGAACTCCACGCCCCCCATCACCGGCTCAAACGGCGCGCGGTACTTCTCCTTGTGCGTGGTCGCCAGCGCGCCCATCGTCCGCCCGTGGAAGCTCTGTTCCACCGCCAGAAAGCGCGTGCCAACCTTCTTCCCCTCGCCGCGCAACAGCCCCGCGTGGGCCCGCGCCAGCTTCAGCGCAGCCTCCCAAGCCTCCGTGCCGGAGTTGCAGAAGAACACCCGGTCCAGTCCGCTGATCTCGGTCAGCCGCAGTGCCAACTCCGCTGTGTGCTCGTGATAAAAAAGGTTCGAAGTATGCAGCAGCTTCTTGCTCTGCGTCGCAATCGCCGCCTCCACCGCGGGATGCGCATAGCCCAGCGCAGACACGCCAATGCCGCTCAACAGATCCAGGTAGTCGTCGCCCTGCTCATCGCGCAGATAGACTCCGCTGCCGCTCACAAAGAGCACAGGGTTGCGCTGGTACGTATTCAACAGCAGCTTCTTCTCCGCCGCCTGAATCGATGCCAGCTTCATCGCACCATCCTTCATTGCATCCCTCATGCGACCATGACCTCCGTTCCATCGCTGACCTTGGTCGAGCACAGGTCCGGTAGTAGATGCGCCGCCTCCGCGGGCAGAATCCGCACCCGCTTCACACCGTGGGTCAGAGCGTCGCGGCACGCGTTCAGCTTGGGCAGCATTCCGCCGGTAACAACCCCCTGGCGCTCCAGCTCCGGCACATCCTTCAGCGAGAGCCAGCGCATCACCTCGCCGTCCGCTCCCTTCACGCCGGGAACATCCGTCAGAAACACCAGCGCGTCGGCCTTGGTGCAGATCGCGCACGCCGCGGCCATCTCGTCGGCATTGATGTTGTAGTACTCGCCATCGAACCCCAGCGCGATCGACGAGATCACCGGCACCGCGTCCATCTTCCAGATCGCCTCCAGCCACAGCGGATCGGTCGCCGCGATCTCTCCGACGAAGCCGAGGTCGGGCACGGTCTTCTTCTTGCGCGCTCGAAAGACGTTGCCATCGCCACCCGCCAATCCCATTGCCGACTGCCCATGTGTGCGCAGCGCGGCCACCAGCGACTTGTTCACGCGCCCCGCCAGCACCATCAGCGCGGCGTCGCGCGTCTCCGCATCGGTCACGCGCAACCCGCTGACGAACTCGCTCTTCTTGCCCATCTGCTCCAGCACGCGCGTCAGTTGCTTGCCGCCGCCATGCACCAGTGCCACCTGGTTGCCGTCGCGCACCAGTTCGAAGATCGCCTTGCCGCAGGCGTGCAGCAATTCCTTGTTCTCGATGGAGGCGCCGCCCAGCTTGACCACGTATTTCACAGCAGGCCCTCCGATTCATCCCATCCGCACATCACATTCATGTTCTGCACCGCCTGGCCAGCCGCGCCCTTCAGCAGGTTGTCCAGGCACGAGACGATCACCAGCCGCTTGCCGTCTTTGTTCAGCTCGAATCCCAGGTCAATGTAGTTCGTGCGCACTACATGCTGGATCTGCGGCAACTCCGGCGTCGCATGAATGCGCACCATGGGGCTCGCCGCGTAGAACCCGCGCAGACAGGCCTCAATCTCCTCCGGCGTCTTGCGCTGGGCCAGCCGCACATAGATCGTCGAAAGTATCCCGTGCGGAATCGGCAGCAGGTGCGGCGTGAACTGGATCTGCTCCGCCGTCAGTCCAAGCTGCTCCAGCATCTCGCCCACATGGCGATGCCCGAAGACCGCGTACGCCGAAAGATTGTCCGCCGCATACATGAAGTGCGTCTTCGCCGTGGCAGCCTTGCCCGCGCCGCTCACACCGCTCTTCGCGTCGCACACAATCCCGTGGTCCAGGTCCACCAGCCCCGCGCGCACCAGCGGAGCCAGCGCAAGAATAATCGACGTCGCATAACATCCAGGATTCGCCACCAGCCGCGCCCCGGCAATCGCCTCGCGATGCAGCTCCGGCGCACCAAAGACAGCCTCCGCCTGTAGCTTCTCGCCGAGCGCCGCGTCCTTGTCGTGCAACTTGTACACCGCGCGGTTCGTCGCCTCGTCCAGCCGCCACGCGCCGCTCAGGTCGATCACACGCACCCCATGATCCAGCCACTCGGGAGCCCATTCCCGCGATGTCTCATGCGGCAGCGCAAGAAACACAATCTGGGTGCCCGCTTCGCGGATCAGCTCCCAGTTGAATGCGCAAACCTCCGGCTGCCGCTTGCCCTCACCGAGCGCGAGCTGCGGATGAATCTGCTCCAGCGGAATCCGCCCGCCTGCCGCATTGTCCGCCACGCGCCCCAGAAACAGCGGCTTGTTCGCAGCCAGCCGAGGATGCGCCAACAACAACCGCGCCAGCTCCCCGCCCGAATATCCGCCAACCCCGGCCCCAGCCGTACGCACCGTCGCCAGTGGCTGCTTGCCCTGCGTCTGCGTC
>DAIRTY010000105.1:0-7100 GCA_036803645.1 Acidobacteriaceae bacterium
GGGGGGGAATCATTCGTTGACATGGCAGTTATGCGCGATCCAGTAAAATAAGAATGGGATCAGGGGAAGATCGACGCGAAAGGAAGCCAGACGATGGAGATGGAGCAGCTTGGAAGTTCGGAGATGTGGCTGACGCCGATCGGATTCGGCGCGTGGGCCATTGGCGGCGGCAACTGGGCTTTCGCCTGGGGGCCGCAGGACGATAATGCATCCATCGCGGCGATCCGCAAGGCCATCGACCTGGGCGTCAACTGGATTGACACGGCAGCGGTGTATGGGCTTGGCCACTCCGAGACGATCGTCGGGGAGGCGGTAAAGCAGTCTCCGGTGAAGCCGTTTATCTTCACCAAGAGCGGCATGGTGTGGGACGAGAAGCGCGGAATCCGGCGCACCCTGCTGGAGATCCGGCGCGAGGCGGAAGACAGCCTGCGGCGGTTGCAGGTGGATGCGATCGACCTGTACCAGATCCACTGGCCGGTGGAGGATGCTGACATCGAAGAGGGCTGGACCGCGATGGCCGAGCTGAAACGCGAAGGCAAGGTGCGCCACATCGGCGTGTCGAACTTCTCGGTCGCGCAGATGGAGCGCTGCCGGAAGATCGCGCCGATCACGTCGCTACAGCCCCCCTACTCCCTGCTGAACCGCGGGGTGGAGGCGGAGATTCTGCCCTACTGCCTGGACCACGGGATCGGGGTCATCAACTACTCGCCACAGGCATCCGGCCTGCTGAGCGGCGCGATGAGCAAAGAACGGATTGCGAAGCTGCCGGAGGACGACTTCCGGCGCAACGCGAAACAGTTCCAGGAGCCGCTACTGAGCCGCAACCTGGCGCTGGCCGAGCTGCTGGGGCAGATTGGGGCGCGGCGCGGCGTCTCGGCGGGCGTGGTGGCCATTGCCTGGACGCTGGCCAACCCGGCCATCACCGCGGCCATCGTCGGAGGGCGCAGCCCGGAGCAGGTGGAGGGGGTGTGGCCGGCTGTGAAGTACCGCCTGACCGACGAGGAGATGCACGAGATTCATGAGTTTATGGCCGCCCATCCCTGATCGACTTCCCGATCCGCTGGCTGCGGAACCATAGTAACCATGCCCATGCCAAGAGGATTCAAGGTGGCTTGTTCTTGAGGAAAAAACCACTCGAATGATCTGGCTCATGGGATATCTACTCTGGTTCCGGTATAGCCCGGGGCCACAGAACCGGCGTCGTGCGAGCGAGGCGGGACTGGTGGGCAGCGCTGCCGTCCCGATTCCATCCCGATTACTTTTTCCCAAGCAATGCAACTAAAGTGTCATTGTGAGCTTAAAGATGCATGACACAATGATGCTGTAGCGTAAACTTTGGTAACCACAGAGCTCCAGACGGAGCGATCCTGGGGTTCTCCAAAGGAGGAATCTTGACCGTATGGCAGAAGCCTGGAGCGAGGGATGCCATGCGGGCCGCAGTCCGCTTCCCTCTCAGGCTTGCGCTCCATTTGAAGACAGAGGGCGGGATCGTCGAAGCCACGACGCGAGAGATCTCCTCCAACGGTCTCCTGTTCGCAACCACTTATCTGCCGAAGATTGGCAGCAGCATCGAGTTCACCATGGATATGCCGTCGGAAGTGATGGGTTTGGCGAACGATGTTTCCATCCACTGCACGGGACGCGTTGTGCGCCATCAACAGACGGAAGAAGAGTCCATGGTGGCCGTTGTGATCGACGAATACTCTCTCAGGGTCTAAATCAATGATGACTTCAACTCTCAATTCGGATAAGTCCTTCCAGAACGGTCATTTGCCTCCCGTCCAGAACGGTCATTTGCAGCCCGTCCACAACGGTCATTTGCCGCCCGTCCAGAATGGCCATGAGCAGGCCAGCGCCGCAACGGGTATTCGCGTCATCCTCGCCGACTCGCAGGCGATCTACCGGGTGGGCATGAAGAAGGTCTTCGCTCTGGAAGACGACATCCGGGTGGTGGCGCAGGCCGAGACTCTGGAGAACCTGCGCGCCGCGCTGGAACGCCATCCGACCGATGTGGTGGTGCTGGAAGGGCAACTGATCGCCGGCACCGTCGACGCCATCCCGGAGCTGGTGAAGCACTTCCCCGACGCCAAGCTGATCGTGCAGGTGGTGGAGTCCGACGAAGACAATATTGTGGAACTCTACCGCCGCGGTGTGCGCGGAGTGGTGCCGCGCTCCATCTCGCCGGACCTGCTGATCAAATGCGTTCGCAAGATCGCCGACGGAGAGACGTGGATCGACAACCAGTCCATCAGCTGGGTGATCGAGGCCTACCGCTCGCAGGCCAGCTCGCTGACCAGCCCGCGGGTTCTGCCCAAGCTGACCAAGAAAGAGCTGGCGATCATCAGCTGCATCACACGCGGCATGAGGAACAAGGAGATCGCCTACCAGATCGGCACCACCGAACAGGTGATCAAGAACTATCTGCGCAAGGTGTACGACAAGCTGGGAGTCAGCGACCGGCTGGAACTGGCGCTCTACTGCCTGCATCATCAACTGCTGAAGAACTACTCGCAGGAGCCTGAGGTGATCCCGCTGCCTCCGGTGGCCCAGGTAACGCCGCTGCGCGCGAAGATGTAGGCGAGCAACCCGCGATCGTCATTCTGGCTGAGCCCCCAAAACCATCCTTCCGGTGTAGCTCTGCGCCGTCATTCTGGCGCAGCTACTCGCCGTCATTCCGGTGCAGCCAGAATCTCGCACCGCGCAGGATGCTGGCAAACTTGCAGTCATGGAAGAATGCTAGGATTCTTCGATGCCTTTTTTCAGCGAGATCCGCGCTCTAACCCGGGTGCAGCGCAACACGTTCTCGGCCTGCTTCCTGGGCTGGACGCTGGATGCCTTCGACTTTTTTCTGCTCACCTTCTGCCTGAAGGCGATCGCGGTGGACTTCCACGTCGGCGTGAAGCAGGTTGCCGAGGCAATCTTCTGGACCCTGGTGATGCGCCCCCTCGGCGCCCTCCTGTTTGGTGCGATGGCGGAACGATATGGGCGCCGCCCCACGCTGATGCTCAACGTCGTCGCCTTCTCCGTCTTTGAATTTGCCTCCGCCTTCGCGCCCACGCTGCACAGCTTTCTGGTATGCCGCGCGCTCTTCGGCGTTGCCATGGGCGGCGAGTGGGGCGTGGGTGCCGCGCTCGCCCTGGAGACGCTGCCCGCGCGCGGGCGCGGATTCTTCTCCGGCCTGCTGCAGGAGGGATACGTGGTGGGCAGCCTGCTGGCTGCCGCGGTCTTTGGCCTGCTCTTCCCGCACCTGCACGGCACCGGCATGATGACAAACTGGCGCGTGATGTTCATGGTGGGAGCGCTGCCTGCGCTGCTTGCCTTCTACCTGCGCTTCAAGGTTAAAGAGTCGCCCACATGGCTCGCCAGCCGCGATCGGCGTCGCCTGGCCCCAACCTTACGCTTCGACTTGGCGCGATTGGTAGCGATATGGAAGACTTCCATCGGCTACCTGCCGAGCTTTCTCTTCCTGATCGTTCTGATGACCGCGTTCACCTCGTTCAGCCATGGCACACAGGACCTCTACCCGACCTTCCTGCTCGACCACGGCCTCAGCGACGGCCACGTCGGCCTGATCGTCGCCATCGGCAACCTTGGCGCGTTTGTCGGCGGCATCTGCTGCGGCGCGCTCTCGGAGAAGCTCGGGCGCAGGAAGACCATCCTTCTGGCCGCGCTGTTCGCGATTCCAATGGTGCCGCTGTGGGCCTGGTCGCACTCCATGGCAGCGCTCGCCACAGGCGGGTTCCTGATGCAGTTCATGGTGCAGGGCGCGTGGGGAATCATTCCCGCACACCTGAACGAGCTGGCGCCGGGGCCGGTGCGCGCCATCTTCCCCGGCGTCGCCTACCAGCTCGGCAACCTGCTCAGCTCGCGCAATGCGGTCTTCCAGGCGGCCTTTGCCACACGCCACAACGGCGGCGCATTGAACGTCGCGCTATCGGGGACGGTGGTGATCGTCGCGCTCGTCGTCGCGGGCGTCACAGCGCTCGGACCCGAGGCCAAAGGGGCAAATCTCGCCGAACCTACGGCGCGGTGATGACGACGTAGCGGTCGGTCGTCTCCCAGCGCATATGCAGCTCGGTGGAGGCGGGGGTGGTGTTCTCGAAGCTGAGGCTCATCCCCTCCTGCGGCGCGGACATCGGCTTGGCCTGCATGGGGATGCGGCCCAGGTCCTTGCCCTGATCGTAGGTGAGGCCCCACTGGCCGGTCTGGTTGTTGAGGATGAGCTGCCACGTGTCCTCGCTGGGCAGCGAGTAGAGGGTGTGTGTGCCGGCCGGAACCAGCAGCGAGCCGAACTTCAGCGGGACCGAGGTGATGAGGGTGGTGGCGGGATTCGCGCCGGTGCGCCAGACCTTGCCGTAGGGGACAAGGCCGCCCATGATCTTGCGGCCACGCATCTGCGGCGAGTTGTAGTGGATGTCGATGGTGCCGCCGGCGACGGTGACGCTGGCGGTTGCGGCTGGGCTGGGCATCGCTTTCGGCGGCTGCGCGGGAGCCATAGGCATACCGCCCATCTGGGCGGTGAGAGCGGTTGAGGCGACGGCCAGCAGCGCAATCGAGGCGAGCGCGGCGAGCGGGTGGAAGGAGCGGATGCGTGGGTGCGAAGGATGAAGTCTCATGGGTTTTCTCTCTCTCTTCGAGCGGTCGAATTTTGATTGGAGGGCGGGGTGAGCGCCGGGCTTTCTTTGTGGATGAGGCTGTTTCCGTCTTGCAAGTCTCATTGTGCATGATGCTCGACTCAGCGAGGGCGGACTGTCAAGCACCCGGGATGCGATGCAGGTTGCGCAGGGATGCGGGGCGGGTCGCTCAGGGATGCGATGCGGGTTGCGCAGGGATGCGATGCGGGTCGCTCCATGCTAGGCTTTAGGTGTGCGCCCGTAGCTCAGCTGGATAGAGCGGCAGCCTCCGAAGCTGTAGGCCAGAAGTTCGAATCTTCTCGGGCGCACCATCCATATTCCCGCCACGGCCATGACGAAAAGCAGCCATGCATATGGGAACCGCTGCGCATAGAGGATCATAGGCCAACTGTCCTAGATCTTGAAGATCAGGTGCTCCAATACTGGACCAAGCGCCAGCGCAGGAAGGTAGCTCAATGCCGTCACGATAATCAAAAAAGATGCAAGCAGAACGCCAAAGGAAAGAGAGTCGGTTGGCAGCGTTCCGCTGGACCGAGGTGTTGCCCTTTGCTGCGCGAACAGACCGGCAAACATGAGCGCTGGGATGGCCAGTCCAAATCGTCCTACCATCATGGCGATTGCCGTCAGGGCGTTATAGAAGGGTGTGTTGGCGCTGAGGCTGGCAAAGGCCTGGCCGTTGTTGGCAAAGCAGGAGGCAAACGCGAAGAATATCTCCGTAAGTCCATGCGGCCCATGGTTGGTGGTGAGGCCGGCGAGGCCGGCTTTGGTCGAAATGGCAATCGCCGTCAGAACGAGGATCGTGACTGGGCCGGCAAGCGCATAGAGCGCGACCATCTTGGTTTCAATCGGTCCAATCTTCTTGCCCAGATATTCCGGCGTGCGTCCGATCATCAGTCCTGCCAGAAACACGGCAATGGCAGCCGTCATGATCATGCTGAATATCCCCGTGCCGAGGCCGCCGAAGAGGACCTCTCCCAGCAGGAGATTGAGGAGCAGAACCAGTCCGCCGAGCGATGTAAAACTGTCATCCGTTGCATTGGCCGAGCCTGTGGCGCCGTTGGAGGTGACAACCCCGCCCAGCGTCGTGCCCGCGATCCCGAATCGCACCTCCTTCCCCTCCATGTTGCCTCCGGACTGAAGCTGACCCGGCCGGGAATCGACACCATGAAGTAACGGGTTTGCTCGCTGCTCACTGTAGTGCAGCGCAACCAGTCCTCCGCTGAACAGAAGCAGCATCACCCAGTACAGCAGCCAGCCTTGACGCAGTTGGCTCACCATTCTGCCAAAGGTGTTGGTCAGGGCCGCGGGCAGCAGAACGATGGAGAGCAGCTCCAGTAGATTGGTCAGCGGTGAGGGGTTTTCGTAGGGATGAGCGCCATTGGCATTAAAAAATCCGCCGCCATTGGTGCCCAGGTTCTTGATGATCTCCAGCGCTGCAACCGGTCCCTGCGCGATCACCTGCGGTTGTCCTTCCAGTGTGGACGCAACCGCATACGGGTGGAAGTTCATAGGAACTCCCTGCCAAACCAGCAGCAGCGATCCAAGCAGCGCGCCCGGCAGCAGAACCCAAAGCAGACTGCGGGTCAGATCGACCCAGAAATTTCCGAGCGTTGTGCAGGATTCCCGCGCAAGGCCTCGTATAAAGGCAATGCCTACTGCCAGCCCCGCGGCCCCGGCCAGGAAGTTCTGGACGCAGAGACCCACCATCTGGCTGCAATAGCTCATGGTGCTTTCGCCCGCATAAGCCTGCCATGTCGAGGTGGTTGAGAAACTGATTGCGGTATTGAAGGAGAGTTCGGGAGAGAGCGGCGTGGTCTGATATTGCGGGAAGTACCAGGGTAGAAAACGTTGCAACCGAAGGATGGCGTATAGGAAGAGGGTGCAGACGAGACCAAAGACAACGAAACAAATTGCGTACTGTGCGGCATTCATCTCGACTGAGGGGTCGATTCCGGTGAGACGATAGATCGATCGTTCCGCTGGACCGCATAAGCGATCCAGCACAGTACTTTGCCGGGTAAAGACCCGGTACATATATCCGCCCAGAGGTCTGACGAGAGCGGTGACAATCGCCACGAAAAGAAGATACTGAGCTGCATTAGCCACATTCATCTTGATACCGGTCGGCGAAGTGTCACCATAGATGGACAGTCAACCATTGTTCCACGGAGTAAGTAAAAAAGCTGGAAGAAATCCGTTGGAATTTGCTTCTGCGCAGGCTGTTGTCGTGTGAATCCACTTATTGCGCTGCCGCCCCAGGCAGCACGGACACTTGCTTGGTTGCGTTGTCCAGGTCCAGATTCAGTTCAAGAACATTCACTCGCGGCTCTCCCAGCAGGCCAAACTGTCGCGGCGTAACGTGCGATGTAACCAGATTCCGCACCGCGTCCTCGCTCATGTGCCGCTCGGAGGCCACGCGCGGCACCTGATAGAACGCCGCGGCGGGTGAGATGTCCGGGTCCAGCC